>CBFGZZ010000137.1:0-20793 GCA_965653385.1 uncultured Streptomyces sp.
CGAGGCGCCGTGCGCATCAGCAAGCGGGTGGTCCCCGACACCTGATGGTCGGCGGGTTCGTCCGCCCCCCCACGGGGCGCGGGGCTGTATCGATTTGCGGCTCCGCCGCGTGGGCGCGACCAGCCACGGACGACCCGCGGCCGCCCGCCTGCAGCCGTACCCGGCCCCTTGGGCGCACCGGCGTTGACCGAGCGTCAGCTCCAGCTGGCGTGCAGCGGCTTGCCCTCGGCGTACCCGGCCGCGCTCTGGATCCCGACGACCGCCTTCTCGGCGAACTCCTCCAGAGACCCGGCGCCGGCATACGTGCAGGACGACCGCACACCCGCGATGATCGAGTCGATCAGGTCCTCCACGCCCGGCCGGGCCGGGTCGAGGAACATACGGGAGGTGGAGATGCCCTCCTCGAACAGCGACTTGCGGGCACGGTCGTACGCCGACTCGTCCGACGTGCGGTTGGCCACGGCCCGCGCGGACGCCATGCCGAACGACTCCTTGTAGAGCCGGCCGCCCGCGTCCTGCTGAAGGTCGCCCGGCGACTCGTAGGTGCCCGCGAACCAGGATCCGACCATCACGTTGGAGGCACCGGCCGCGAGCGCCATGGCGACGTCGCGCGGGTGCCGGACACCGCCGTCGGCCCACACGTGCTTGCCGTACTTCCTCGCCTCGGCCGCGCACTCCAGGACCGCGGAGAACTGCGGCCGGCCGACGCCGGTCATCATCCGCGTCGTGCACATCGCACCCGGACCGACACCGACCTTGATGATGTCGGCGCCCGCCTCGATCAGATCCCGCACACCCTCGGCGGCGACGATGTTGCCCGCGACGATCGGCACCCGCGGGTCGAGCGCACGCACCGTGCGGATCGCGGCGATCATCGACTCCTGGTGGCCGTGCGCCGTGTCGATGACCAGCGTGTCGACGCCCGCGTCGAGCAGCTGCTTGGCCTTGCCCGCCACGTCGCCGTTGATGCCGACGGCGGCGGCGACCCGCAGCTTGCCGTCGGCGTCGACGGCCGGGGTGTACAGCGTGGCGCGCAGGGCGCCCTTGCGGGTGAGGATGCCCGCGAGGCGGCCGTCGGAGTCGACGGCGGGGGCGTAGCGCCGGTTGTGGTGGTCCAGGGTGTTGAAGGCCTCACGCGGGTCCTGGTCCGCGTCGAGGAGGAGCAGGTCCCGGGACATGACCACTTCGAGCTGCGTGAAGCGGTCCACGCCGGACAGGTCGGCGTCGGTGACCACGCCGATCGGCTTGAAGTCGTCGTCGACGACCACACCGGCGTTGTGCGCGCGCTTGGGCAGCAGGGCCAGCGCGTCGGCGACGGTCTGGTGCGGGGCCAGCACGATCGGGGTGTCGAGGACGTGGTGGCGGCTCTTCACCCAGGAGACGACGTCCGTGACGACGTCGATCGGGATGTCCTGCGGGATGACGACCAGGCCGCCGCGCCGGGCCATGGTCTCGGCCATACGGCGGCCGGCGATGGCGGTCATGTTGGCGACGACCAGCGGGATCGTGGTGCCCGTGCCGTCCGGGGAGCTGAGGTCCACGCCCTGCCGCGAGCCGACCGCGCTGCGGCTCGGGACCATGAAGACGTCGTCGTACGTCAGGTCGTACGCGGGCTGGATGTCATTGAGGAAACGCACGTGCTGCACATCCCAGTCGATCAGAGGTGGCCCCCGGACAGGTCAGCCAGGGGAGAAGAGCACGTACTTCATTGTCCCATGCTGACCGGATCGTGATGCACGGTCGCTTCATACAAGCAGGTCAGAGAGGCCTTAGGAGGATCCTCCGAGAGCGAGCATCACATTGAGCGACGGCGCCCGGTCCACCGCCGCGGAGAACACCTCCTGGGCGATCTCCCACTCCTCGGGCCGGGCCTTCGCGTACGGCTGCCAGTTCCGTACGACGACCAGCAACCCGTCCGCGGCCTCCGTGGGCCACACGGTCGGATCGGAGAGGCTGTCGGCGAGGGCGTCCCAGTTGCGGCCGAACCAGTCGGGGAACTCCAGGGTCAGGGCACAGCGGTCCATCAGGCCCGCCTTGTCCGTCACCCCGTCGAGGTCCAGCGTGACCGCGAGGTCCGTCATCTCAGTACCGCCGAGTTCGTAGTGATCGTCGATGAACGAGGGGGCGACCACCGGCCACCCCCTCCTGACATACCGTCACTGTCCGTCCGGGTCAGCCCTGTTGAGCGTCGACCTCGGAGTCGGCCCGGCCGTCATCAGCACGTCCGCCGCCGAGGTGTCCGTCACCAGGCTGGTGACCAGTCCGGACCGCAGCACCGCGTCGATCGCGGCGGCCTTGCGCGCCCCGCCCGCGATGGCGACGACCTCCGGGATACGGCGGAGCTGGTCCGCCTTGACGGTGATGCACCGCTCCCCGAGGTCCCGTCCGACCCGGCGCCCCTCGGAGTCGAAGAGGTGCGCGGACATCTCGGCTGCGACCCCGAGCGAGGCGTAGTGGGCCCGCTCCTCGTCGCTGAGCATGTCGTGCACGGTCGAGATACCGGGCTCCCAGGAACCGATGGAGACACAGGCGACCGTGACCTTGTCGAAGTACTCGAAGGCCCGGGCGATCCCGGTCTGGTGGCGCAGCGCCGCCGCGGTGGCCGCGTCCGGCAGCAGCATCGGCGCGTAGATGGGGTGCGCGTCGCCGCCGGAGACCTGCGCGGCCCGCCGCACCGCCTCCACGGAACCGCGCTCGGCGGTCCCGGCGTCGTACACGCCCGTCAACTGCACCACCGTGCACGGCGGCAGCCGGTCGAGAGCGGCCGCCATGTGGATGGTGGACCGGCCCCAGGCCAGGCCCAGCACATCGCCTTCGTTCACCAGCTCGCCGAGCAGGTCGGCGGCCACTTCTCCCAGGTTCTCGGGATCGGGCGTCTCCTCGGCCTCGGCCGGGGACTCGACCACGACGGCGTGCCTGAGGCCGTAGCGGGCGCGCAGCGCGTCCGAGCGCTCCGCGTCCAGCTCGGCCGGGACTCGGATCTCGATGCGCACCAGATCCCGTTCGAGGGCGGTCTCCAGGACCCGGGCCACCTTGAAGCGGCTGACGCCGAACTCCTCCGCGATCTGGATCTTGGACTTGCCCTCGAGGTAGAAGCGGCGGGCCATGGCCGCCGCCTGCACCAGCTCAGCGGGTCCCATCCGCATGGCTGACCGGCCCGCCGACATACCCGACACGGCGATCTCCTCACTGCTGTTCACACTCTGGATTCGCCGTTCATCCTTGCAGATCCGGCGCTCTTGATCCGCCCTGATGGGCGCCGTTCACGTTCCCTTGGCTCAGTGGTCGCATGCCCAGGCGGCGGTCTTCGTGACCGCCTCCGCCTGAGCGCGCAGCCCACGGACCGCTTCGGCCGGGTCCTCGGCCCCGTACACCGCCGAACCGGCGACGAACACATCGGCACCCGCCTCGGCACATCGCTCGATGGTCGAGGCGGAGACTCCGCCGTCCACCTGGAGCCACAGCTGGAGGCCGTGCTTGCTGATCAACTCGCGGGTGCGGCGAATCTTCGGAAGCATGATGTCGAGAAACGCCTGACCACCGAAGCCCGGCTCGACCGTCATGATCAGCAGCATGTCGAGTTCGGGGAGCAGATCCTCGTACGGCTCGATGGGCGTCGCGGGCTTGAGCGCCATGGAGGCGCGGGCACCCTTGGCCCGGATCTCCCGGGCCAGCCGCACCGGTGCGGCGGCGGCCTCGACATGGAAGGTGACGGAGGACGCCCCCGCTTCCACGTACTGGGGCGCCCACCGATCGGGGGCCTCGATCATCAGATGGCAGTCCAGCGGAGTGTCCGTCGCACGGGCCAAGGACTCTACGACCGGCACGCCGAGCGTGAGGTTCGGGACGAAATGATTGTCCATGACGTCGACGTGGAGGTAGTCGGCTCCTTCGACCGCCTTCGCCTCGTCCGCGAGGCGAGCGAAGTCGGCGGACAGGATGCTGGGGTTGATCTGCACGGCCATGACCCAAGCCTGCCATGTCCGGGCACGAATGTTCGCGTCGGTACAGACCTGAGACGTTCATCGGATGTTGTGTCCGGTTCGCCCGTGCCATGCTGGGCGCCCGACGGGACCGTTGGACGGCTGCGGGGGTGGCCATGACGGAGAGCCACGACGAGCGGTGGCCGCAGCGGCAGCAGCAGCGGCCGACGGGATCCGGACAGCGCGGCATCGCGCATCTGGTCTGCGGGCGCCGCGCCAAGTGGGTGGTGCTCGTCCTGTGGCTCGCGGTGTTGTTCCTGACGGCACCCTTCGCACAGAAGCTGACCGACGCGCAGGACAACGACGCGGCGTCCTGGCTGCCGGGTTCCGCGGAATCCACCCAAGTCCTGGAGATTTCCGAGAACTTCAGGCCGGAGCAGATCCCCGCGATCGTCGTCTACGCCCGCGACGGCGGTCTGACGGCCCGGGACCGGGCGGCGATCACCGAGGACGTCGCCCAGCTCAAGCAGCTCACCGATCACGGCATCCGCGGCGCCGAGACCCGCGGCCCGGTCCTCAACCGTGAGGTGGACCCGCAGGCGGCCCAGGTCCAGGTCCCGATCACGATGGACGAGAAGGGCTGGGAGCGCATCGCGCCCGCCGTCGACTCCATCAGGGACGTCGTCGGCACGGGCGGCGCCGGGCTCGCCGTGCACATCACGGGCCCCGGCGGCACCTCCGCCGACTTTTCCGAAGCCTTCGAGGGCATCGACTCCACGCTCCTCCTCGCGGCGATGGCGGTCGTCATCGTCATGCTCCTGATCACCTACCGCAGCCCGACCCTGCTCCTGGTCCCCCTCGTCTCCGTGATCGTCGCCCTGTTCACCGCGCAGTCCTTCATCTATCTGCTGGCGGAACACGCGGGCCTGACGGTGAACGGCCAGAGCGCCGGCATCCTCACGGTCCTGGTCTTCGGCGCGGGCACGGACTACGCACTCCTGCTCGTGGCCCGCTACCGAGAAGAGCTGCGCCGCCACGAGGACCGCCACGAGGCGATGGCCCTGGCCCTGCACCGCGCGGGCCCGGCGGTGATCGCCTCCGGCGCCACCGTGGTCCTGAGCATGCTGGTACTGCTGGCGGCGGAGATGAACTCGACACGCGGCCTCGGCCCGGTCGCGGCGATCGGAGTCGCCGTCGCACTGATCGCGATGCTGACCCTGTTCCCCGCCCTCCTGGTCATCTTCGGCCGCTGGATCTTCTGGCCGGTGATCCCGCACCTGGGCACGGACAACCCGGAGACCCGAGGCATCTGGGCCCGCATGGGCCGCCGTATCTCCCACCGCCCCCGCATGGTCTGGACCGTCACGGCCATCGCCCTCGCCGTCTGCTCCCTCGGCCTGATCCAGCTCCGCGCCGAGGGCCTGAGCAACGCCGACGCCTTCACCGACAAACCGGACTCCATCACCGGCCAGGAGATCTCCGAGCGCTACTTCCCGGCCGGCAGCGGCGACCCCCTGGTCATCATCAGCAACCAGGCCCAGGCCGTACAGGTGGGCCGTGCCGTAGCCGGAACGGACGGCGTCGTCCCCACCTCACTCGGCCTCCCACCAGGCGCAAAGCCCTCCTACGAAGGCAAGGTGCTCTTCGAGGCGACGATGACCGCCCCCGCCGACAGCGAGGCCGCGAAACAGACCGTCGAACGAGTCCGGGACGCCGTCCACGCGGTACCGGACGCGGACGCGCAGGTCGGCGGCGGCACGGCGGCCCTGCTCGACATGGACGAGGCGACGACCCACGACAACATACTGATCATCCCGTTGGTCCTGCTGGTCGTCCTGCTCATCCTCACCGCCCTGCTCCGCGCGCTGATCGCCCCGCTCCTTCTGATCGGCACGGTGATCCTGTCCTTCACGGCCGCCCTCGGCATCAGCGCGCTCGCCTTCCGCCACCTCTTCGACTACGCGGGCGAGTCGACCGACTTCCCCCTCTTCGTCTTCGTCTTCCTGGTGGCCCTGGGCATCGACTACAACATCTTCATCACCACCCGCATCCGCGAGGAGGCAGCCCACCAGGGCACCCGCGCCGGCGTGGTCACGGGCCTCGCCGCCACGGGCGCGGTCATCACCTCGGCCGGCCTGGTCCTCGCCGGCACCTTCGCCGCCCTCGGCACCCTCCCCATGGTCGCCTTCGCCGAAATAGGCTTCGCGGTGGCCCTGGGCGTCCTCCTGGACACCTTCATCGTCCGCTCGATCCTGGTGACGTCCCTGTTCCTGGACGTGGGCCCGAAGGTGTGGTGGCCGCATCGCCTGGCCCGGGGTACCGGGCAGCCCGGCGCGTGAGGCACGCGGCTTCGTCCAGGCCCCTTCAGCCCGTCCGGCGTTTGAGGACGAGGCCCGAAGGGCCGACGGCGGGGTCGAAGGGGCGGAGCCCCTTCAAGGGATGGGACGGGTAGGGGCGGCGGGGGGAAACCCTCCGGTTCAGCCCACCCGCCGAATCAGCGCCAAATACATCGCATCCGTCCCATGCAGATGAGGCCACAACTGCACATCAGGCCCCTCCCCCAACTCCGGCACCCCCACCAACAACCCCCGCGCATCGATCAACTCAGCCCCACCGTGCTGCTTCAACACGTCCCCCACCACTGCCCGAGTCTCGGCAAGATGAGGCGAACACGTCGCATACCCAACAACCCCACCCACCCGGACAGAATCAAGAGCCGCCCGCAGCAGCTCCCGCTGCAACGGCGCAAACCCCTCAAGATCCTCCGGCCGCCGCCGCCACCGAGCCTCCGGCCGCCGCCGCAAGGCCCCCAGCCCCGTACACGGCACATCCACCAGCACCCGGTCAAAGCTCCCCGCCCGCCAGGCCGGCCGAGTCCCGTCCGCGGTGATCACCTGATACGGCCCCGGATTACCCTCCAGAGCCTTCGCCACAAGCCCCGCCCGATGCGGCTGCTTCTCGGAGGCCAGCAACGCGGCCCCCCGCTCGGCGGCCAACGCCCCGAGCAGCGCCGCCTTCCCGCCGGGCCCGGCACACCCGTCGAGCCACTTCTCGTCGGGCCCCTCCAGCGGCGCGTTGGCCAGCGCGAGGGCAACCAGCTGACTCCCCTCGTCCTGCACCCCCGCACGCCCTTCCCGTACGGCCTCCACGGCCCCCGGCTCCCCGCCCTCGGCGAGCCGCACGGCATACGGCGACCACCGCCCCGGCACCGCCGCCTCCTCACCGAGCAGTTCCTCGGTCGTGGCCCGCCCCGGCCGAGCGACGAGGGTCACCTCGGGCCGCTCGTTGTCGGCGGCCAGCAACCGCTCGATCCCGGCCCGTCCACCACCGAGCGAGTCCCAGAGCGCCGAGACGACCCACCGCGGATGCGAGTGCACGACGGCGAGATGGTCCTCGGGATCGTCGTCGTACGGCGGAGCGACCCGCTGGATCCACCCGTCGAGATCGTGCTGCGCGACCTTCCGCAGCACGGCGTTGACGAACTTGGCCCGCCCGTCGCCCAGAACGACCCGCGCGAGCTCCACGGACGCGGACACGGCGGCATGGGGCGGAATCCGCGTCCCGAGCAGCTGGTGCACACCCAGACTGAGAACGTCGAGCACCGGCGGATCGACCTCACGCAGCGGCCGGTCCACACAGGCTCCGATGACGGCGTCGTACGTCCCCTGCCGGCGCAGCGTCCCGTACACCAACTCGGTGGCGAGCGCGGCGTCGCGCCCGTCGAAGTCGCCCTTCTCCCGCGCCTTGCGCAGCAGTGGCGGCAACACGAGGTTGGCGTAGGCGTCCCGCTCGTCCACGGCGCGCAGCGCCTCGAAGGCGAGGACGCGGACGGGGTCCTTCTGAGGCCGTCGATAGGGCTTGCCGGGTCTGCGGGGCCGACGGGAGGTGTCGCTCACGAAAAAGGTGCTCCGGATGTGCGGGAAGAGATGTACGACCAGCCTACGTCGCACCACGACCCCGGCGTATGGCCGGTACACCCCGGGGCCGTGGCGCCGTCGGCCGGTCAGACCCCGAGCTTCTCGCCGTCCCCGATCCGCACGCCCCGCGCCCAGTCGGCGGCCCGCATCGGCTTCTTGCCCTGGGCCTGTACCCACAGCAACTCCACGGCGTACGACCCGGTCCCGACGTACACGTTGTTCTTCCCCACGGACAGCGCGCCCGGGGCGAGATCGTCCCGCCCGGGCACCGGCTGCACCTGGATGAGCTTGAGCCGCTCGCCACGGAAGGTGGTCCAGGCGCCCGGGGCCGGGGTGCACCCGCGGACGAGACGGTCGACGCGCAGGGAGGGGGCGGCCCAGTCGATGTGGGCGTCCTCGACGTTGACCTTGGGCGCGAGGGTGATCCCGTCGGCCGGCTGCGGCACGGCCTTCAGGGTGCCGTCGGCGATGCCGTCCATGGTCGCGGCGAGCAGCCCGGCTCCGGCGAAGGCGAGCCTGGTCAGCAGGTCGCCGCTGGTGTCGGTGTGCCGGATCTCCTCGGTGACGGTGCCGTAGACGGGCCCGGAGTCGAGACCTTCCTCGATGAGGAAGGTGGAGGCCCCCGTGATCTCGTCGCCCGCCATGATGGCGTGCTGCACGGGCGCGGCCCCTCGCCAGGCCGGCAGCAGCGAGAAGTGCAGGTTGACCCAGCCGTGGGCCGGGATGTCGAGGGCGACGCGGGGCAGCAGGGCGCCGTAGGCGACGACGGGACAGCAGTCGGGCGCGATCTCCCTGAGCCGCTCCAGGAACTCGGGGTCCCGCGGCCTGGCCGGCTTGAGCACCTCGATCCCGGCCTCCTCGGCCCGCTCGGCCACCGGACTCGCCACCATCCGACGCCCACGCCCCGCCTGCGCGTCCGGCCGCGTCACGACAGCGGCCACCTCGTGGCGCCCGGAGGCGATCAGAGCGTCCAGAGCGGGAACAGCAACCTCAGGGGTACCGGCGAAGACAAGCTTCATGGGTGGACACGGGCCTCTCGGGCGGGGTCGGTTGGGCAACGCACAAGTCTATGGGTGCCCGGGACGGGGCTCACATGGGGAACCCCACGAACGGTTGCCCCGTCCCCAACGGGCCGACCGAGGCCGAAGGCTGCGGCGCGCACCCCCACCCGGGGGCGTAGGCATATGCCCATACGCCCCCAGTGCGTGACCCCCGGACCGCTCCCGCGTTGGTCAAGAAAGAGTTGACCACAACGGGCCGCACCCGCCACACCCGCCGTTCCGCGGCGCGGCCCTCTCCTTTTCAACGCCGGTTCGAGAGGCTTGTTCATGGCCGACCACGCAACCCACGACGCCCAGGCTCGGGCCAGCCTGCACTTGCTGGTGCGGGACATCGAGCGGGTCCGCCGGCAGGTGGACGCACTGCGTACGCTCACCGCCCAGCTGGGCAACGTCTACCGCCCGCGCCGCTCCGGCCCCTCCACGGGCTTCGTCGTCTACGGACGCGCCCCCGCCCCGACGGTCCGTCTCGCCCAGGAGCTACGGGACAGTGTCGAAACCCTGGTCACGGCAGCCGTGGACTTCGACCGCTCGCTCGGCTTCTCCTGGGACGCGGTCGGTTCCGCCCTCGGCGTCACCAAGCAGGCCGTGCATCGCCGCTACGGCGCGCGCCGGGCGGCCACCCAGGCGGCCGCCGAGGCCGAGCGGACGACCGAGCCCTCGGGCACCCGGACGGTCAACGTCACCACCGCTCTCCCCACGGTGCCGACCGTCCCCGCGGCCCGCTCCATGCCGACGCAGCCGACGGCAGGCAGTCCAGCCATCCGCGACGAGGCCAGGCCCACGGCGTTCCCCGGCCCTCGCAACGGCTGACTCCCCTCACGCTCTGCCCTCCCGAAGCGCACCCGGGAGGGCAGAGGCATGTCCAGAGGCATGTCCGAACCGGGTCAGCAGCCCGTCTGCCCTCAGCCGCGCCGCGCCCTCATCGCGACCTTCAGAACCCAGGGCCCATCGCGCTCACTCGATGCCGGCGGCTCACCCGATGTCCGGCGGATCGATCCGAACCCGCACGACAGCCTCCCCACCTCCCCGCGCCATCCGCGCCGCCTGCGCAGCCTTCAACGCGGTCGCCAACGCGGCCCCGCTCCCGGGCGGCACCCGCACCAACGCCCGCTCCCACTGCTCGCCCGGCGGAGGCGCCCCCACCCGCCGCGGTCGCCCCACCGCCGTGACAGGCACCGGTACGGGACCCAACACCTCTGCCTCCGGCGGAAGTTCGGCCGTACGAAGAAACTCGGCGACCGCCTCCCCGGGCCCGGCCACGGATGCCATCCGGGACACCGGCGGAAACCCGAGTTCGGCACGCTCCCCTAGTTCGCGTACCGCATGTCCGACGGGGTCCCAGCGCACCAGCGCCTGCACCGGCCGCAGCGTGGGCTCGGCCACGACGACCACAGTCCCACCGGCGCTCTGCGGCCGCACCAGCGAGGCGGCCGCGATCCAGCGGCGCAACGCGTCCTCCCCGGCCCGCAGATCGGGCCGCCCGAGCATGGCCCAGCCGTCCAGCAGCAGGGCCGCCGCATAACCGCCCTCGGCGACGGGTTCGGCGCCCGGCGTGCTCACGACCAGCGAGGGCGTCCCCGGCACGGTGTCCAGCACATGCTCACGGCCGGAGGTCCGAACGGGTACGGCGGGAAAGGCCCGCCCCAACTCCTCGGCGGTGCGCCGCGCCCCCACCACCTGGGCCCGCAACCGGAACCCACCGCACTGGGGGCAGTGCCAGGCCCCGTCCTCGCGTCCGCACCACCCGCACCGCAGATCGGCTCCGGAGCCCTGCGCCTCCAGTGGCCCGGAGCAGTGCCGGCACCGAGCGGGCGCCCGGCAGTTGGCGCAGGCCATCCGCGGCACATAGCCGCGTCGGGGCACCTGGACCAGTACCGGTCCCTGCCGCAGTCCCTCCCGCACCGCCTGCCAGGCGAGCGTCGGCAGCCGAGCGGCCCGCGCGGCCTCGTCCCGTGCGAGATCTGCGTCTCCCACGGTCCGTACGAGCGGAGCCGCACCACGCACCTGCTCCCGCCCGGCGACCAACGGCCGGGCCCACCCGCTCTCCACGAGCTGGGCGGCCTCGACGGTACAGCTCCAACTCCCCAGCAGAAAGCCGCACTTGTCCTGCGCCGCGCGCAGCAACAGCACATCGCGCGCATGGGGCTGCGGAGCATGCAGTTCGCTGTGGCTGTCGTCGCCGTCGTCCCAGAGGGCGACCAGCCCGAGATCCTGCACGGGCGCGAACATGGCCGCCCGGGTCCCCACGACCGCACGTACGCTCCCCCGGCGTACCGCGAGCCACTCCCGATACCGTTTCTCGGGCCCGGCGTCGGCGGTCAGCACCGCATGCCGTCCCTTGCCCATGAGCGACGTCAGCGCGGCGTCCACCCGCGCGACGGCACGCCCGTCCGGCAGCACCACCAGCGCTCCCCGTCCGGAGGCCAGCGTCGCGACGACGGCCCGCGCCAGCTCCTCGCTCCAGTCGGGCCCGGGCAGCGCGTTCCACACGGCACGCGGCGCGCCCCCGGAGGCCAGCGACTCCAGAAAGGCGGCTCCTCGCTCGTACCGACCCCAGGACCCCACCTCGGGCCTGTCGGGCGGTGCGAGCGGCTCCGGTGACGGCCGCTGCTCGGCCCGTGCGCTGCGCGGCGGCACGGCCAGCTGGAGCACATCGGCGAGCCCGCCGGCGTACCGGTCGGCCACGGCCCGTGCGAGCCCGAGCAACTCCTCGCTCAGCACCCGCTCAGGGGAAACGACCTGCGCGAGAGCCGCGAGCGGCCCGGAGTAGTCGGACTGCGCGAGGCGAGCGACCAGGAAGCCGTCGATGAGGCCCCCGCCCTCACGCCGCCCCTCCCGCACCCGATGCCGTCCGGCGCCGAACCGCACCCGCACCCGCACCCCGGGCTGCGCGTCGGCGTCGAGCTCGGCGGGCACGGCGTAGTCGAAGTACCGGTCGAGATGCAGTACGCCCTTGTCGACCAGTACTCGGGCGACCGGCAGCTCCTTCGCGAGCTCGGCACCCCGCCAGGTCCTGGGCTTGGCCCGCGGCACCTTCGCCTGCCGCACGCTCTCCCGGATGAGCGCGAGCTGCTCGGGCGACGCCCCCTCGGCCCCGCCGTCACCGTTCTCGTTCTCGCTGCTCACGCCTGCATTCTTACCAAACGCCACTGACAACCGACGGCGCCCGGGATCAAGGCAGCAGCGGCACACGCACCGAGGCCCGGCCTCCCGCCAGGGAGACCGGGCCTCTCGCCGAGCTGGGGACGCCTTACAGGCCCACTGCCTTCTGCAGCGCCTCCACCCGGTCCGTGCGCTCCCAGGTGAACTCCGGCAGCTCACGGCCGAAGTGACCGTAGGCGGCGGTCTGGGCGTAGATCGGGCGGAGCAGGTCCAGGTCGCGGATGATCGCGGCCGGGCGCAGGTCGAAGACCTGGTCGATGGCCTTCTCGATCTTCTCGGCGTCGACCTTGGCCGTGCCGAAGGTCTCGACGAACAGACCGACCGGCTCGGCCTTGCCGATCGCGTACGCCACCTGCACCTCGCAGCGGGAGGCCAGGCCGGCCGCGACGACGTTCTTGGCGACCCAGCGCATCGCGTACGCCGCCGAACGGTCCACCTTGGACGGGTCCTTGCCGGAGAACGCGCCGCCGCCGTGGCGGGCCATGCCGCCGTAGGTGTCGATGATGATCTTCCGGCCGGTCAGACCCGCGTCGCCCATCGGGCCGCCGATCTCGAAACGGCCGGTGGGGTTGACCAGGAGACGGTAGTTCTCGGTGTCGAGCTTGATGCCGTCGTCGAGGAGGGCCTTCAGCTCCGGCTCGACCACGAACTCGCGGATGTCGGGGGCGAGCAGGGAGTCGAGGTCGATGTCGCTCGCGTGCTGCGAGGAGACCACGACCGTGTCGAGACGGACCGCCTTGTCACCGTCGTACTCGATGGTGACCTGCGTCTTGCCGTCGGGGCGCAGGTAGGGGATGGTGCCGTTCTTGCGGACCTCGGACAGGCGCTTGGACAGGCGGTGCGCCAGGAAGATCGGCAGCGGCATCAGCGTCGGCGTCTCGTCCGTCGCGTAGCCGAACATCAGGCCCTGGTCACCGGCGCCCTGGCGGTCCAGCTCGTCCTCGTCGCCCTCGACGCGCGTCTCGTACGCGGTGTCCACGCCCTGCGCGATGTCCGGCGACTGCGAGCCGATCGAGACCGAGACACCGCAGGATGCGCCGTCGAAGCCCTTCTTCGAGGAGTCGTAGCCGATCTCGAGGACCTTGTTGCGGACCAGCGTCGCGATGTCCGCGTACGTCTTGGTCGTGACCTCTCCGGCCACGTGCACCAGACCGGTCGTGATCAGGGTCTCGACGGCGACGCGGGACGTGGGGTCCTCACGCAGAAGCGCGTCGAGAATGGTGTCGCTGATCTGGTCAGCGATCTTGTCGGGGTGGCCCTCGGTCACGGACTCCGAGGTGAACAGGCGACGGGACACAACGCTCCCTGTGGTTGCAGCGGCTGCTGGCTGATCATTGGCGGACGGGACGGGGGCTGCGCCCGGCGTCGTCCGAGGACAGTTTATCTGTCGTGCTCGGCCACCGACCCCCTGTCTCGCCTCTCGGGAGCGCTGTGACCTGCGGCACGGGCATTCTGCCCAATCCCACGCGCCCTTGGCCAGGGGCGCCACACCCGAATCGAGTGAGGCTCGCGGGATGCCGACAACGCATCAAACATTTGAGTCCAGTCGGCGTGCCACCAGGTCCCATACGGTTTCGGCCAGGGCCTCCTTGGGACCGTACGGCACCGGTGTCTCGGTGCCGTCGGCGCCCAGGACGACCGCCTCGTTCTCCTCGGAGCCGAAGGTCTTGCGCTCGCCCACCTCGTTCACCACGAGGAGGTCGCATCCCTTGCGCTCCAGCTTCTTACGGCCGTTGGCCAGGACGTCGTCCGTCTCGGCGGCGAAGCCGACGACGACCTGGCCGGGGCGGGCGCGGTCCGTCGAGATCTCCGCGAGGATGTCCGGATTCCGCACCAGCACGATGGGCTCGGGTTCCTGGCCGTCCTGCTTCTTGATCTTTCCGGCGGCGTACGTCGCCGGGCGGAAGTCCGCGACCGCCGCTGCCATGACCACGGCGTCGGCGTCCGGGGCCGTCTTGAGGACCGCCTCGCGCAGTTGCACGGCCGTGCCGACCCGGACGACGTCCACGCCGGCCGGGTCGGGCATGCCGGTGTTGGCGGCGATCAGCGTGACCCGGGCGCCCCGGGCGGCGGCGGTGCGGGCGAGGGCGTAGCCCTGCTTGCCGGAGGAGCGGTTGCCGAGGAAGCGGACCGGGTCGAGGGGCTCGCGGGTGCCGCCGGCGCTGACGACGACGTGCCGCCCCTTGAGGTCGGGCTCGGTGTCGCCGCGGGCCAGCACACGGCGGCAGACCTCGAAGATCTCCGCGGGGTCGGGCAGTCGGCCCTTGCCGGTGTCGACGCCGGTGAGGCGGCCGACGGCGGGCTCGATGACAACCGCGCCCCGGCGGCGCAACGTCGCCACGTTCTCCTGGGTGGCCGGGTGCTCCCACATCTCGGTGTGCATGGCGGGGGCGAAGAGGACCGGGCAGCGTGCGGTGAGCAGGGTGTTGGTCAGCAGGTCGTCGGCGAGGCCGTGCGCGGCCTTGGCGAGCGTGTCGGCCGTGGCCGGAGCGACGACCACCAGGTCGGCCTGCTGACCGATGCGGACGTGCGGGACCTCGTGGACGTCGTCCCAGACCTCCGTCGAGACGGGGTGGCCGGACAGGGCGGACCAGGTGGCGGCGCCGACGAAGTGCAGCGCGGAGTCGGTGGGCACCACCCGGACGTCATGCCCGGACTCGGTGAGCCTGCGCAGCAGCTCACAGGCCTTGTACGCGGCGATGCCGCCGCTGACCCCCAGTACGACCTTGGGCTTGTCCACCGGGCCTCCCACTCGTCTCGCTGAACCGACGACTTCCATGACACACCACAGGCCCGACAGTCGACTGCCGGGCCTGTGGATAAGCCAGCTCAAAGCTGAAAATACTACTTACTGCGCCGGGCCCTCGACGGCCTCGGACGTCAGCAGACCCGCGTTGATCTCCCGCAGGGCGATCGAGAGCGGCTTCTCGTGCACGTGGGTGTCGACGAGCGGACCGACGTATTCGAGGAGGCCCTCGCCGAGCTGCGAGTAGTACGCGTTGATCTGGCGGGCACGCTTGGCCGCGTAGATCACGAGGCTGTACTTCGAGTCGGTGGCCTCGAGGAGCTCGTCGATCGGCGGGTTGATGATGCCCTCGGGCGCGGAGATGGAAGAGGACACGCTCTACCTTCCGATGGATGGGAAAGATTCAGTGTGAATGATCAAGCCTGTAAACGATCAGGCACGATCACACAACGTCCACCAAGGCTAGCAGCTCGCGCGCCACGTCCTCGACGGAGGTGTTGACCAAGGTCACATCGAACTCCGGCTCGGCCGCCAGCTCGACCTTCGCCGCGTCCAGCCGTCGTTCGATCACCTCGGGCGGCTCGGTGCCACGTCCGGTGAGTCTGCGCACGAGCTCCTCCCAGGAGGGAGGGGCCAGGAACACGAGCTGGGCCTCTGCCATGGACTCGCGGACCTGCCGGGCACCCTGGAGGTCGATCTCCAGGAGCACGGGCTCGCCCGCCTCCAGCCGCTCCTGCACTGCCGCACGCGGCGTGCCGTAGCGGTTGCCGGCGAACTCGGCCCACTCCAGCAGCTCACCGTTGGCGATCAGCTTGTCCATCTCGTCGTCGGTGACGAAGAAGTAGTGGACTCCGTGCCGCTCGCCGGGACGGGGCTTGCGGGTCGTCGCCGACACCGAGAGCCAGACCTCGGGGTGTTCCTTGCGCATATGGGCGACGACCGTGCTCTTGCCGACCCCGGAGGGGCCGGAGAGCACGGTCAGCCGCGGACGTTCACTCATGCAGCGATTATTCCAGCAATCCCGGAGTGCCCGGGACTCCCGGTCCGGAGTGACCGGATCAGGAGCCGGTGCTGCCGAACTCGCGCTCCAGGGAAGCGATCTGGTTCGAGCCGAGGCCACGCACGCGACGGCTCTCGGAGATGCCGAGTCGCTCCATGATCTGCTTGGCGCGGACCTTGCCCACGCCCGGCAGGGACTCGAGCAGGGCGGAGACCTTCATCTTGCCGATGACGTCGTTCTCCTGGCCCTGCTTGATGACCTCGTGAAGGGAGGCGCCGGAGTGCTTGAGTCGATTCTTGACCTCGGCCCGCTCCCGGCGAGCCGCGGCGGCCTTTTCGAGCGCGGCTGCGCGCTGTTCAGGGGTAAGGGGCGGAAGAGCCACGCCTACGTCACCTCGGATGTTGAACTGTCGGATACGGACCGGTGAGGAACCTAGTCGCCCCACACCTGGGGAGCCACGAGCAACACGCTTGCCCGTTGACTCTCGTCGGAGACTAGCGGCCAAGTCCGCCAGAGTCAGCGAGAACAGCGGAAAAGTCCTGGTCAGCCTCCGTCAGGCCGGACATTTAGGACATAATGCCCTGGATTTGAGGATGTATTCAGACTCAAGTCGGCTCGGAGCCGCTCGTCGAAGCACTCATCGGAGGATTCGCGAGCGGCTCGAACGCCCCTGACGGCAGTCAGGCACCCGACACAGCGGCGCTGACCTCCTCGGCGAAGCGTGACGCGGCGTCACGCAGCGCGACGACGTCGGGGCCGTGCCGCAGCACGCCCCGGCTCACGTTCGGTACGACGTTTCGCGCGGCGGCGCCGAAGACCCGGGGAAGATCCGCCGGCGTGGCCCCCTGGGCCCCGATGCCGGGGGCGAGCAGCGGACCGTTGATGTCGAGCTCGTACGTCGACAGGTCGCCGAGCGTGGCGCCGACGACCGCCCCGAAGGAGCCCAGCGGCTCCTCGCCGACGTTCTCGGCCGCCAGGTGCGCCAGCATCGTCGCGCCGACGGTGCGGCCGTCCGCGCGGACCGCGTGCTGGACCTCGCCGCCCTCCGGGTTCGAGGTCAGCGCGAGCACGAACAGGCCCGTGCCGCTCTCCCGGGCGAGCGCGACGGCGGGCGAGAGCGAGCCGTAGCCGAGGTAGGGCGAGACGGTCAGCGCGTCGGAGAACAGGGGCGAGTCCTTGTGGAGGAAGGACTCGGCGTACGCGGCCATGGTCGAGCCGATGTCGCCGCGCTTGGCGTCCATCACCACCAGCGCACCCGCCGCCCGCGCCTCCTCCACCGACTTCTCCAGGACCGCGACGCCGCGCGAGCCGAAGCGCTCGAAGAACGCGCTCTGCGGCTTGAGCACGGCGACCCGGTCGGCCATCGCCTCGACGACCGTGCGGCTGAACCGCTCCAGGCCGGCCACGTCGTCGTTCAGGCCCCACTCGGAGAGCAGGGACGCGTGCGGGTCGATGCCGACACACAGGGGGCCACGCTCGTCCATCGCGCGGCGAAGGCGTGCACCGAAGGGTTCCAGGACAGTCATGCGGCTTCCTTTGCCTTCCTTACGTCGGCGCCGACGGCGTCGGCGAGAGTGGGGTACGGGCTGGTCCGCAGGCGGGCGGCGAGCCCCTTGTGGATGGCACGGCCCCAGAAGGGCCCTTCGTAGATGAAGGCGCTGTAGCCCTGGACCAGCGTCGCGCCGGCCAGGATGCGCTGCCAGGCGTCCTCGGCGTTCTCGATGCCCCCGACGCCCACGAGGGTGATTCGGTCGCCCACGCGCGCGTACAGGCGCCGCAGTACTTCCAGGGAGCGTGCCTTCAGGGGTGCGCCGGAGAGGCCACCGACCTCCTCGACCAGCGAGAGTTCGGATTTCAAACCGAGTCCCTCGCGCGCGATGGTGGTGTTCGTGGCGATGATCCCGTCCAGACCGAGCTCCACGGCCAGGTCGGCGACCGCGTCGACGTCCTCGTCGGCGAGGTCCGGCGCGATCTTCACCAGCAGCGGCACGCGACGGCTGGTCACCGTACGGTCGGCGGCCTCGCGAACGGCGGTCAGCAGCGGGCGCAGCGACTCCGTGGCCTGGAGGTTGCGCAGGCCGGGCGTGTTGGGCGAGGAGACGTTGACCACCAGGTAGTCGGCGTACGGCGCCAGCCGCTCCGTGGACTTCACGTAGTCGCCGGCGGCCTCCGCCTCCGGGACGACCTTGGTCTTGCCGATGTTGACGCCCACGACGGTCCTGAAGACCGGCTCACGGGACGCCAGGCGGGCCGCCACGGCCAGCGAGCCCTCGTTGTTGAAGCCCATGCGGTTGATCAGCGCCCGGTCCTTCACGAGGCGGAACAGCCGCTTCTTGGGGTTGCCCGGCTGGGCCTCCCCCGTGACCGTGCCGATCTCGACGTGGTCGAAGCCCAGCATCGACATGCCGTCGATCGCGACCGCGTTCTTGTCGAAGCCGGCGGCGAGCCCGAACGGGCCGTGCATACGCAGCCCGAAGGCCTCGGTGCGCAGTTCCTTGAACCGGGGCGCGAGGGCGGCGGCGACGAACGTGCGCAGCACGGGGATGCGGACGGCGAGCCGGATCCAGCGGAAGGCCAGGTAGTGGGCCTGCTCCGGGTCCATCCGCTTGAAGACGAGATTGAAGAAGATCTTGTACATGGTTCCCTCACGAAGAGGGGGACACCGTTTCCGGTGTCCCCCTCAGGGCTGCTAGTCGCGGGCCGCGGTCAGGTGTTCCGCGTGTTCCTGGAGCGAACGGACGCCCACGTCACCGTGGTTGAGGGCGTCGATGCCCTGGACGGCGGCGGCGAGCGCCTGGACCGTCGTCAGGCACGGGACCGACCGCGCCACGGCCGCCGTACGGATGTCGTAGCCGTCGAGGCGGCCGCCGGTGCCGTACGGGGTGTTGACGATGAGGTCGACCTCGCCGTCGTGGATGAGCTGGACGATGGTCTTCTCGCCGTTCGGGCCGGTGCCCTCGGACTGCTTGCGCACGACGGTGGCGTTGATGCCGTTGCGCTTGAGGACCTCGGCCGTGCCGGAGGTGGCGAGCAGTTCGAAGCCGTGCGCGACCAGCTCGCGCGCCGGGAAGATCATCGAGCGCTTGTCACGGTTCGCGACCGAGATGAACGCGCGGCCCTTCGTCGGCAGCGGACCGTAGGCGCCCGCCTGCGACTTGGCGTACGCCGTGCCGAAGACGGAGTCGATGCCCATGACCTCGCCGGTGGAGCGCATCTCCGGGCCGAGGACGGTGTCGACGCCGCGGCCGTGGATGTCGCGGAAGCGCGACCACGGCATGACGGCCTCCTTGACGGAGATCGGCGCGTCGAACGGGAGCTCGCCGCCGTCGCCGTTCGCCGGGAGGAGGCCCTCGGCGCGCAGTTCGGCGATGGTCGCGCCCAGCGAGATCCGGGCGGCGGCCTTGGCCAGCGGCACCGCGGTCGCCTTCGAAGTGAAGGGGACGGTGCGGGACGCGCGCGGGTTGGCCTCCAGGACGTACAGGATGTCGCCGGCCATCGCGAACTGGATGTTGATCAGGCCGCGGACGCCGACGCCCTTGGCGATGGCCTCGGTGGAGGCCCGCAGGCGCTTGATGTCGAAGCCGCCCAGGGTGATCGGCGGCAGCGCGCACGCGGAGTCGCCGGAGTGGATGCCGGCCTCCTCGATGTGCTCCATGACGCCGCCGAGGTAGAGCTCGGTGCCGTCGTAGAGCGCGTCGACGTCGATCTCGATCGCGTCGTCCAGGAACCGGTCGACGAGGACCGGCCGCGAGGGGCTGATCTCGGTCGACTCGGCGATGTAGGACTCCAGCCGGGTCTCGTCGTAGACGATCTCCATGCCGCGTCCGCCGAGGACGTACGACGGCCGCACGAGGACCGGGTAGCCGATCTCGTCCGCGATGGCCTTGGCGCCCGCGAAGGTGGTCGCGGTGCCGTGCTTGGGGGCCGGCAGGCCCGCCTCCGAGAGGACACGCCCGAAGGCGCCCCGGTCCTCGGCGGCGTGGATGGCCTCCGGTGACGTACCGACGATCGGCACGCCGTTGTCCTTCAGTGCCTGCGACAGACCCAGCGGGGTCTGGCCGCCCAGCTGAACGACGACGCCCGCCACCGGACCGGCCTGCTGCTCGGCGTGGACGATCTCCAGCACGTCCTCCAGCGTCAGCGGCTCGAAGTACAGGCGGTCGGAGGTGTCGTAGTCGGTGGAGACGGTCTCCGGGTTGCAGTTGACCATCACGGTCTCGTACCCGGCGTCGCTCAGCGCGAAGGAGGCGTGGACACAGGAGTAGTCGAACTCGATGCCCTGGCCGATGCGGTTGGGGCCGGAGCCCAGGATGATGACCGCGGGCTTCTCGCGCGGCGCGACCTCGGTCTCCTCGTCGTAGGACGAGTAGAAGTACGGCGTCTTCGCGGCGAACTCGGCGGCGCAGGTGTCGACCGTCTTGTAGACCGGGCGGATGCCCAGCGCGTGCCGTACCTCGCGCACGACGTCCTCGCGCAGGCCGCGGATCTCGCCGATCTGCTGGTCGGAGAAGCCGTGCCGCTTGGCCTCGGCGAGCAGCTCGGGGGTGAGCTCCGGCGCCTCGGCGAGCTCGTCGGCGATCTCCTTGATGAGGAAGAGCTGGTCGACGAACCAGGGGTCGATCTTCGTGTACTCGAAGACCTCCTCCTGCGTGGCACCCGCGCGGATGGCCTGCATGACGGCGTTGATACGGCCGTCGGTGGGCCGTACGGCCTCGCGCAGCAGCTCGGCCTTGTCGCCGGGCTCGCCGACGAAGGTGAACTGGCTGCCCTTCTTCTCCAGCGAGCGCAGGGCCTTCTGGAAGGCCTCGGTGAAGTTGCGGCCGATGGCCATGGCCTCGCCGACCGACTTCATGGTGGTCGTGAGGGTGGAGTCGGCGCTCGGGAACTTCTCGAAGGCAAAGCGCGGCGCCTTCACGACCACGTAGTCGAGCGTCGGCTCGAAGGAGGCCGGGGTCTCCTGCGTGATGTCGTTCGGGATCTCGTC
>CBFGZZ010000138.1:0-20744 GCA_965653385.1 uncultured Streptomyces sp.
TCTATCCGGACATGCCGAAGAACTTCCAGACCTCCCAGTACGACGAGCCGATCGCCTTCAACGGCTACCTCGACGTCCAGCTGGAGGACGGCGAGACCTTCCGTGTGGAGATCGAGCGCGCCCACATGGAGGAGGACACCGGCAAGTCGACCCACGTCGGCGGTGCGACGGGCCGTATCCACGGCGCCTCGCACTCGCTGCTGGACTACAACCGCGCCGGCATCCCGCTCATCGAGATCGTCACCAAGCCGATCGAGGGCGCGGGCGAGCGTGCCCCCGAGGTGGCGAAGGCGTACGTCCGTGAGCTGCGCGAGGTCATCAAGGCGCTCGGCGTGTCGGAAGCCCGCATGGAGATGGGGCAGATGCGCTGCGACGTGAACCTGTCGCTGCGCCCGAACGGCACCGAGAAGTTCGGCACCCGCTCGGAGACGAAGAACGTCAACTCGCTGCGGTCCGTGGAGCGCGCGGCCCGTTTCGAGATCCAGCGTCACGCGGCCGTGCTCAGCAGCGGCGGGACGATCATCCAGGAGACCCGTCACTTCCACGAGGACACGGGGTCGACGACCTCGGGCCGCGTGAAGGAAGAGGCCGAGGACTACCGGTACTTCCCCGAGCCGGACCTCGTTCCGGTGGCCCCCTCGCGCGAGTGGGTCGAGGAGATCCGGGCGGCCCTGCCCGAGCTGCCGCTGGCCCGCCGCACCCGGCTCCTCGCCGAGTGGGGCATCTCGGCCACCGACATGCAGGCCATCCTCAACGCCGGTGCGCTGGACCCGATCGTCGCCACGATCGACGCCGGTGCCGACGCCGCGTCCGCCCGTAAGTGGTGGATGGGCGAACTGGCGCGCAGCGCCAACGAGTCGGGCAAGGCGCTGGACGAGCTGGCCATCACGCCGGAGCAGGTCGCCCGGGTCACGGCCCTGGTGGGCGAGGGCTCCCTCAACGACAAGCTGGCCCGCCAGGTCATCGAGGGCGTCCTCGCGGGCGAGGGCACCCCGGACGAGGTCGTCGACAAGCGCGGTCTGAAGGTCGTCTCGGACGAGGGCGCTCTGGGTGCCGCCGTCGACGAGGCCATCGCCGGCAACCCGGGCATCGCCGACAAGATCCGCTCCGGCAAGGTCGCCGCGGCCGGTGCCCTGGTCGGCGCGGTCATGAAGGCCACGCGCGGTCAGGCGGACGCGGCCCGCGTCAAGGAGCTGATCCTGGAGAAGCTGGGCGTCAGCGAGGGCTGAGCCCGGACCTGAGAATGGCCCCGGAGGCGGTGCCTCCGGGGCCATTGGCTTACTTACGGCGTCCTACGAGTCGTACGAAGCCCAGCGCCCGGCCCTCGTCCGCCCGTACCGCCTTGCGGACCCGGCGGGCCATCGTGCGATGGAACTCCTCCGGGCTCTCCTCGGCGACGACGTCGCACCACAGCAGCCAGTCCCGCCAGCCGTCGTCCAGCCAGTCGGCGGTCTCGACCTCGACGACCCCGCTGCGGGTCCAGTGGCGCCGCCACCAGTCGGTGGAGTGGAAGACCCACCAGTCGGGCTCCCAGTACTCCTTGAGATGCTCCGGGGGCTCGGTGCCCTCGATCTCCTCCCGCACCGCGGGAACGACGATCCCGATCCGCCCGCCCGGCTTCAACAGCCGGGTCAGCGTGGGCAGATAGAGATCGTTCGTGCCGAAGTACTGGTACGCGTCGATGCTCACGATCGCGTCGAAGCAGGCCTCGGCGAACGGCAGGTCGTGCGCCTCGGCGTGCACGGGCAGCACCAGGTCGGCGAAACCGGCTTCGGCGACGCGCTTGGCGTTGTCGTCGGGCTTGACCCACAGGTCGGCCGCGGTGACCTGGGCGTTGAACTCCCTGGCCAGGAAGACGGAGGTCATGGCGCGGCCGCAGCCCAGGTCGAGGACGCGGGCACCGGGGCGCAGGGCGTCCAGGCCGAGAGCGGGGGCGAGCCACTCCAGCAGCCACAGCGCGTTCGGGCCCATCTGGTTCTCGATGACCCAGCGGACGTCATAGCTGTTGCTGCGCGGGTAGCGGGCGTGGGTCAGCCGCTGGGTGAGTTCCTCATCCGAGGTCCTCGGGGTGATGTCTGGCATCGGTGAACCGGCTCCTTGAGTCCGGGGAAGCGGAAAGGGATACGGAGGAGCTCGGTCGGACGCTCAAACAATGCACCTGCCCAGGTCGGCGGCGGTGTGCCGCGGGAACGGCGGACCTTCGGACGCTAGCAGCCCGCCCTTCGGACCGGCATCCGATTTCCCGGCGCGACGCGCTACGCTCGCCCGCCATGAGTGGACGCGGTGATTCCGAGATAGCCGAGACACGGAAGGAGCGGTCCGAGACGCCTGAGGACGACCATGCCGAGGACCCGGTGGACGCCGAGGACCCGTTGGATGCCCAGGACACGGACGACGTAGACGACCGGGCGGGCGACGTGGAACGCCCGACAGGCGACGAAGCAGATCCGGCAGACGACGAAGAAGACCTCGACGACCCGGCGCACGTGGCGCGGCGGGCCCGTTGGACGGCGGCAGTGACCGGGGCGCTCCTCGCCCTCGCCGGGCTGGCCGCCTCCACGCTCCGGGCCACCGGCTCCGCTCCGGTCCTCGTCCCGGCCGCCTACGCGCTCGGCGCCGCCGTCTGTGCTTTCGCCGCGTTCCTCGGCTCGCGCGGTCGCACCCGGCGGGCCCTGTGGCTGCTTGTCACCGGGGTGATGGTGATGGCGCTGGGGGACCAGTTCGACTGAGGAGTTCCCGGTGCGAGCGCGCAATTCTGTGAGAGACGCCACCTGCGACGACAGAGTGGCCGTTACTGTCCTGTGATCTGCCTCCCACTCGTGTGAATAAGCCCACGAACGGGGCAAACGATCACTGGCGCCTGCGAGAGTTTGCTTCACATCGCTCATGCGTTCTTTGCGGGCTGTTCACTTCATGAACGACGTTTCGACGTCTCCCGGTCAAAGATCCATATATCGCCCCCGGGAGCACGTTCGTGGCAGCCCTTGCACGCTGGTGTGTCCAACGACGCCTCGTCGCCGTACTGCTCTGGCTCCTCGCCTTCGGCGGGGTGACCGCGGCCGCCGCCGTGACCGGCTCCGCCTACTCGAACGACTACGAGGTCCCCGGCACCGAATCGGGCCGCGCCACCCAGCTGTTGCGGGACGGCTTCCCGGGACTCGGCGGCGACAGCGACACCGTGGTCTGGCACACCGGGTCCGGCACCGTCCGCGCCGCCGACGTCGAACAGACCATGACGCGCACCCTCGGCGACATCGCGGAACTTCCCGGGGTCGCCGCCGTGGGCAGCCCCTACGACAAGCAGGGCGCCGCCCAGGTCAGCGAGGACGGGCGCACGGCGTACGCCACCGTCACCTTCGACGCCGGCGCCGAGAACCTCGACAAGGGCGAGGCGCAGGCCGTCGTGAGCGCGGCCGAGTCAGCCGAGACCGACGAGCTCCAGGTGGCGCTGGGCGGCGGCGCCGTCGCGCTCACCGAGTCGCCCGAGGGGCACATCGCCGAGGTCGTCGGCGTGGCCGTGGCCGCCGTCGTGCTGTTCCTCGCCTTCGGGTCGCTCGCCGCTTCCCTGCTGCCCATCGCCACCGCGCTGGTGAGCGTCGGCACCGCGTACGCCGGCATAGCGCTGCTCGGGCACGCCATGACCGTGGCCGACTTCGCGCCCATGCTCGGCATGCTCATCGGGCTCGGCGTAGGCATCGACTACGCCCTGTGCATCGTCACCCGGCACCGGCGCGGCCTGAAACGCGGCCTGTCCGTCACCGAGTCGATCACCAACGCCGTGGCCACCACCGGACGAGCCGTCGTCTTCGCGGGCGCGACCGTGTGCATCGCCCTGCTCGGAATGCTGATCCTGCGGCTCGGCTTCCTCAACGGCGTCGCGATAGCCGCCTCCCTCACCGTGGTCCTCACGGTCGCCGCCTCCGTGACCCTGCTGCCCGCCCTGCTGTCCTTCATCGGCATGCGCGCCCTGAGCCGACGCGAGCGGCGCCGGCTGACGGAGCACGGCCCCGAGCCCGAACTGCCGACCGGGTTCGCCGCCCGCTGGTCGGCGTTCGTGGAGCGCCACCCGAGGACGCTCGGCGTGATCGCCCTGGCCGTCATCACCGTCCTCGCCCTGCCCACCCTCGGCCTGCGCCTGGGCACCTCCGACCAGGGCAACAACCCGGAGTCCTCCACCACCCGCCAGGCCTACGACCTGCTCGCCGACGGCTTCGGGCCCGGCGTGAACGGCCCGCTCACCCTGGTCACCGAGGTCGACGGCGGCGACGACAAGCTCGCCCTCGACAACCTCGACGCCACCCTGCGCACCACCGAGGGCGTCGCGTCGGTGACCCCGGTGACCTACAACACCGGCGGCGACACCGCGTACCTCACCGTCGTACCCGACTCCTCCCCGCAGTCACGGCAGACCAGCGACCTCGTCGACCGGCTGCGCGACGACATCCTGCCGCGCGCCGAGACCGGCACCTCGCTCGATGTGCAGGTCGGCGGCATGACGGCCGGCTACGACGACTTCGCCGAGGTGATCGTCGGCAAGCTGCCGCTGTTCGTCGGCGTCGTCATCGGCCTGGGCTGTCTGCTGCTCCTGCTCGCCTTCCGGTCCGTCGGCATCCCGCTGAAGGCCGCCGCGATGAACGTGGCCGCTGTCGCCGCCGCCTTCGGTGTCGTCGTCGCGATCTTCCAGTGGGGCTGGGGCAGCGAGCTGCTGGGCCTCGGCCGCGCGGGCCCGATCGAGCCCTTCCTCCCGGTCATCATGGTGTCCGTCCTCTTCGGCCTCTCCATGGACTACCAGGTCTTCCTGGTCAGCCGGATGTACGAGGAGTGGCTGGAGACCGGCGACAACCGGCGGGCCGTCCGGATCGGCCTCGCCGAGACCGGCCGGGTGATCAACTCCGCCGCGGTCATCATGATCTCGGTCTTCCTCGCCTTCGTCCTCAGCGGCGACCGGGTGATCGCCATGTTCGGCATCGCGCTGGCCGCCGCGGTCGCCCTGGACGCCTTCGTCCTGCGCACCCTCCTCGTCCCCGCCCTGATGCACCTGCTCGGCGGCGCCAACTGGTGGCTGCCCCGCTGGCTCGACCGGCGCCTGCCCCGCATCAGCATCGAACCGCCCGAGTCCCGCGCCGCCCATGAGAGGCTCACCGACGTCGTGTCGGAACTGGAGAAGGAGCAGCGGGGCGATGTACGCGATATCGCTGGGTGACGACGGAGCCGAGCTCAGGCCTCTGGAGCCGTGGCACGCCGAGGAGTTCCTGAGCCATCTGGAGCGGGGCCGCGACTTCATCAATCAGTACATCCCGTTCGGGGCCAACGCCACCGACGTCGACTCCGCGCGGGAGCTGCTGCAGTCGTACGCCGAAAAGCGTGCCGCCGACACCGGCAGCCTGCACGGGCTGTGGCTGGGTGGGAAGCTCGTCGGCGGTGTGCTGTTCCTGCTCTTCGACGCCGAGCGAGGCACGTGCGAGGTCGGCTGCTGGCTGGAGCCGGCCGGCGCGGGGCGCGGGCTGGTCACGCGCGCCATGCGGGTCCTCATCGACTGGGCGGTTGACGAGCGCGGCATCCACCGTGTGGAGTGGCAGGCGTCGTCCGCCAATGAACCGAGCGTCAACGTGGCGCGACGACTGGGCATGAGCCGCGACGGCGTACTGCGGGAGACCTACCCTTACCGGGGAGTACGCCATGACCTCGAAGTGTGGTCCGTCCTCGCCCCCGAGTGGCGTGAGGCACGCGCGCGTGCCGCTCACAACGATCATTGAGAGGCCTCTGGATCATTAAGAGACTTCTCAGACAGCGTCCGTACGGTGCGAGGCATGGGAACGAAGACAGTGGACGAGACCGGCGCCGGAACCGGCACCGAGACGAAGACCGACGAGGAGAAGGCGGACGTCGTCAAGGCGACCGACGCCACTGACCCCACCGACGCCGACGAGGCGACGGAGGTCGACGAGACCGAGGAGGAGGTGGCCGCCGAGGCGACGGAAGCGGCGCCCTCCGGCGTCGGCCAGGGCGCGGGCGCGGTCGTCTCAGCGGCGCTCGGCCTCGTCTCCCTGAGCGGCGGCTGGCTCGGTACGGTCGCCTCCGCGCGGCAGTCCCTCGTCGCCCAGCTGGAGTCCTCGGCGTCGTCGTCCCAGAACGTCTCCAAGCTGCTGGAGCAGGGCTACGGCGACGCCTGGAACGCCACCGCCCTGTGGGCCGGTGCCTTCGCGCTCGCCGCGCTGATCGTCGGCGTCGTCGTGCTCGCCCGGCCCGCGTTCGGTGCGCCGGGCAGGCCGCAGCCCGCATGGATCAAGTCGGTCGCCTGGGGCGGCGTCTCGCTGGGCGTCATCGGCCTGCTGCTGGCCGTACTCAAGTACACCGACGTCCTGCTCGGCCTGCCGTCAGTGGGCTGAACCACCGCGGTCCCCGAGGGGCCTCAGGGCGCCGTCCCTAAGCACATCGGACGGCGCCCTGAGGCCCCTCAAGCGTGTCTAAGGCCCCTTGCCCGCGCGAAGATGCGGAACTCTCCCGATGTGGCGGACCCGCCTGACGGGCGAAGGTTGAGGCATCGGCGAATCGACGCCGACACCACCTTCTCACCAGGGGAAACGAGGACCCGCCATGTACGGCTACGAACTCCACCACCTCCGCTCCGCCGAACTGATCCGCCGGGCCGAGCACGAACGCCTGGCCCGCGAGGCGCTGCGGCTGCGCCGCGCCGCCCGCCGCGAGACCGCGGAACGCTCCGCCGAGGGTGCGGCGACGGAGGAACATACGTCCCGCTCCCGTGGACACCGGCACCCACGCACCGCGTGATGGTGGATGCCGGTCGGGCTCTTCCAGCCCGTCCGGCGTTTGCGGACGAGGCCCTTTCGGGGCCTGAGCGGGGGTCTGGGGGCGGTGGCCCCCGGAAAACCGATGCCGGGCTGTCAGCGGCACGTGCGATGCTCGCACCCGTGGAGACCAAGTCCGTCAGCCCCGTGTTCGTCGGTCGCGCAACCGAGTTGGAAACGCTGCACGACGCCCTCGCCCGCGCCGCGGCGGGCGAGCCCCAGGCGTTGGTGATCGGCGGTGAGGCCGGCGTCGGCAAGACGCGTCTCGTCGAGGAGTTCGCCACCGCCGCCGCCCGTGAGGGCACCGTCGTCGTGCTCGGCGGCTGCGTCGAGATCGGTGCCGACGGGCTGCCGTTCGCCCCGTTCTCCACCGCACTGCGCGCCCTGCGCCGCGAGTTGCCCGACGAACTGGCCGCGGCCGCGGCCGGTCAGGAGGAGGAACTGGCCCGGCTGCTGCCCGAGTTGGGCGAGACGGCACCGGCCCACGGAGGGAACCGTTCCGACGAGGAGGGCATGGCCCGCCTCTTCGAGCTCACCGCCCGCCTCCTGGAGCGAGTCGCCGCCGACCGCACGGTCGTCGTCGCCCTGGAGGACCTGCACTGGGCCGACGCCTCCACCCGCCACCTCCTCGCCTACCTCTTCCGCACCCTGCGCACCGGCCGCCTCGTCGTCCTGGCCACCTACCGCTCCGACGACATCCACCGCCGTCACCCCCTGCGCCCGCTCCTCGCCGAACTCGACCGTCTGCGCACGGTCCGCCGTATCGAACTCGGCCGCTTCAACCGGGCCGAGGTCGGCCGCCAGCTCGGCGGCATCCTCGCCACCGAACCCGACCCGGCCCAGGTCGACGAGATCTTCGAACGCTCCGACGGCAACGCCTTCTTCGTCGAGGAACTCGCCGTCGCCACCCACGAGGGCTGCTGCACCGGCCTCACCGACACCCTGCGCGACCTGCTCCTCGTACGGGTGGAACGGCTGCCCGAGTCCGCCCAGCGGGTCGCCCGGATCGTCGCCGAGGGCGGCTCCACCGTCGAGTACCGGCTGCTCGCGGCCGTCGCCCGGCTCGCCGAGGACGACCTCATCGAGGCGCTGCGGGCCGCCGTGGGCGCCAACATCCTGACCGCGGCGCCCGGCGGCGACGGCTACCGCTTCCGCCACTCCCTGGTCCGCGAGGCCGTCGGCGACGACCTGCTGCCCGGCGAACGCTCCCGCCTCAACCGCCGCTACGCCGAAGCCCTGGAGGCCGACCCGACGCTCGTCCCCGCCGGTGAACGCGTCATGCGGCTGGCCAGCTACTGGTACCACGCCCACGACCCGGCCAAGGCACTGCCCGCCGTCCTGGACGCCTCCGTCACCGCCCGCCGCCGGCACGCGCACGCCGAGCAACTACGGCTGCTGGAACGCGCGATGGAGCTGTGGGACTCCGCCCCGGAGGACATCCGCGCCACCCTGCGCCCCGTCGACTACACCGAGGTCTATCCGCCCTGCGGCTGCGACCCCGCCACCACACCCCTGCGCTACCTCGACCTCATGGCCGAGGCCGCCGTCGCCGGACGGCTCTGCGGAGAGCGCGAACGCGCCCTGAAGATCACCAAGCGTGCCCTGCACCTGCTGGAGGACGACGGCGACCCCCTGCGCGCCGCCTGGTTCTGGGTCCAGCGCTCCCGGCTGGTCCAGGCGCAGGCCCGCGGCGACGGCTGGAAGGAGCTGGGCACCGCGCAGGAACTGGTCCGCGGCCTGCCGCCGTCCGAGGTGCACGCCGAGGTGCTGGCCACCGCCGCCAACTGGGCGATGCTCCGCGACCCCGGCCCCGACGCCATGTCGGCCGCCGAGCGGGCCGTCGAGTACGCGCGCATGGTCGGCGCCGAGGACATCGAACTGAACGCGCGCCTCACCCTCGGCGGCCTCATGGTCGAAGCCGGCGACACCGAGGCCGGGCTGGCCCAGATGCACGAGGTCAGGGACGAGGTACTGGCCCGTGGCCTCACCGCGGTGGTGGGCCGCAGCCATGTGAACCTGCCGTCCGTCCTCGAAGGCGTCGGCCGCTCAGAGGACGCCGTCGGCATCCTGCGCGAGGGCCTGCGGCTCACCCAGCGGTGGGGCCTGCGCGACTCCGAGGCCTGGGTCTGGGCGAACCTCGCCGAGTCACTGATCTCCCTGGGCCGCTGGGACGAGGCCGCCGACGCCGCGGTGAACGCCCAGCGCACGGGGCAGGCCGTGAAGCCGCGCGGCGGCGGCTCCAACAGCCTCGCCCGCCTCGCGCTCGCCCGCGGCGACATCCCCGAGGCCGACCGTCAGCTTGCCGCCGCCCGCGCCTTCTACGGCACCCACGACCCCATGCCGCAGAACAACCTGCCGATGTCCTACGTCGCAATCGGCATATCCGCCGCCGAGGGCCGTCTCCTCGACGCCCGCGCGGAGGCCGACCGGGCCATGAGCGCCGGCTTCCCACCCGGCACCCAGCGCTACGCCTGGCCCCTGCTGCTGGCCGCCGCCATAGCCGAGTCCGACGCCCGCACCCACGCGCTGCCCGCCGCACAGGAGGGCCGCACCGCCTTCCTGGACCGGCTCTTCGAGGCCGTCCGCAAGCTCACCACGGGCGCGCCCCTGTGGCTGGCGTACGAGAAGTGGACCCGAGCCGAACTCGACCGGGCCACGAGCCAGACCCCCGAGCCCGATACCTGGTCGGACCTGGTCACCGCCTTCGAAGCCCTGGAGCGCCCCTACGACCTCGCCCAGGTCCGCCACCGTCTGGCCGAGGCGCTGCTCGCGGTCGGCGGGGACGACGAGCGCGCCCGCGCCACGGAGCTGCTCCGCCTGACCCGGGCCGCCGCCACCCACCTGGGTGCCTGCCCGCTCGTCGACGCCACGACCCACCTGGCCCAGCGAGCCCGCCTCACTCTCACGACGGCCCCACCCCCGCCCCCGGCCGACCCGGCCGAGGCCCTCGGCCTCACCACCCGTGAACGCGACGTCCTCCGTCTGGTCGCCGCCGGCCGCACCAACCGCCAGATCGCCGAGGAACTCTTCATCTCCCCGAAGACGGCCAGCGTCCATGTGTCGAACATCCTGGGCAAGCTCGGCGTCTCCGGGCGGGGCGAGGCCGCGGCGCTGGCGCATCGGATGGGTCTGTTCGTGTCCGAATCCCTCACCTCGGGGACGTGAGCCCGAGGCTTACGCTGTAAGGGACATCGGTCCTGGGAGGTTCCGTGTTCAACGCGTTCGAGGAACTCTTCGCGCCCGGCCGCAAGCACACCCGCGACGAACAGAACCGTCTGGAACTGACCCGCGAGGACGTCGGGGACAACGACCCCGTGCGCGGGCCGATAGACCTCGCGTCCGGGAAGGTCGTCGTACGGATGCCGGAGCCGTCGGCCGGTGAGGACGCCGCCGAGGGCGACGGCGAGGGGGAGCAGACGGCCGACGGAACGGAGTGACGCCGCCGCTCAGCTCACCTGCACCTCCAGAATCCGGTCGTCCCCGTCCGTCGGGTCGCCCCGCCCGTCCGTGTTGCTCGTCGTGACCCACAGCTTGTCGCCGCCGGCCGGGACGACCGTCCGCAGCCGGCCGTACTCGCCCTCCAGGAAGGCCTGCGGGTCCGCCGACGCCTCTGTGCCGTTCAGAGGGACGCGCCACAGGCGCTGGCCCTTCAGCCCCGCCATCCAGACAGACCCCTCGGCGTAGGCGATGCCGCTGGGCGAGGCCTCGTCCGTGCCCCACTGGGCCAGCGGGTTGTGGTACTCGGCGTCGTCGGACTTGCCCTCCGCCTCCGGCCAGCCGTAGTTGTCACCCGGCTTGATCGAGTTCAGCTCGTCCCAGGTGTCCTGGCCGAACTCCGCGGCGAACAGACGCTGTTCGGAGTCCCAGGCCAGGCCCTGCACATTGCGATGGCCGTACGAGTACACGGGGGAGTCGGTGAAGGGGTTGCCCGGAGCCGGTTCGCCCTCCGGTGTCAGGCGGAGGATCTTGCCGCCCAGGGAGTCCTTGTCCTGGGACAGGCCCGTGTCGCCGCTCTCGCCCGTGCCCGCGTACAGCATCTTGTCCGGGCCGAAAGCTATCCGGCCGCCGTTGTGGATGAAGCCCTTCGGGATGCCCTTGAAGATGGTGTCGGGCGCGCCCAGTTGCTCGCCGGCCGGCCGCTTCTCGTCGTACAGCATGCGGACGATGCGGTTGTCCGAGGCCGAGGTGAAGTACGCGTAGACCATGCGGTCCGAGGCGTAGTCCGGCGACAGCGCCAGGCCCATGAGGCCGCCCTCACCCGCCGGCGACACCCCCGGCACCTCGCCCAGCTCGGTCTTCTTGCCGGTCTCCCCGTCGACCCGCGTGATCGTGGCGTCGTCGCGGGAGGACACGAGCAGATCCCCGCCGGGGAGCGGGGCCAGGCCCCAAGGGGTGGCCAATCCCCCGGCGACCGTACGCACCACCTTCACGGACCCCTGCGCCGGCGGCGTCTGCGCGGCGGCCCGCCCCGTGGGTGACGCCCCCTTGTCGCTGCTCGACGCCGCGGCCCCGCCGCCACCCGGCGGCTCCCCGTCGTCGGAGGAACATCCGGCCGTCAGCACAAGTACGGCCGTGGCCATCACGGCCGTCACAACTCGACGTTGCACGATCACGGTCCCTTCGACGCGGCAGGTTCTACTTTTCTTACACCGCTCGAGCCTCACAGGTTCCCGATCCGTGAATCTTGAATCACCCGGCCGCCAGTCGACCGCTGCCGGGCCCGGTCCTGGCGGTGTCCAGCCAGGGGGCCGACCCGCACCGTCAGTCCCAGGACCCCAGTGCCCCCGGCAGCTCCGCCACCTCCGCCAGGTCCCCTGCCGTCAGCCGCAGGCTCGCGGCCGTGGCGTTCTCGGTGACCCAGCGTTCCTGTTTCGTTCCGGGGAGCGCGATCACGTGCCGACCCTGGGAGAGTACCCAGGCCAGCGCGATCTGGGCGGGCGTGGTCTCGGTGCCGTGGCGGGCCGCGATGCGGCGCAGGCCGGCGACTATGGGCTGGTTGGCCGCCATCATCTCCGCGGTGAAACGGGGGTGCCGGGCGCGGACGTCGTCCGGCTCGAAGCCCTGGCCGGGGGTGAGGGTGCCGGTCAGGAAGCCGTTGCCCAGGGGCATCGCCGCGAGGAACCCCACGCCGCGTGCCTCGCACCACGGCAGCAGGGCCTCCAGGGCGTCGGGCGACCACACCGACAACTCGGCCTGTACGGCGCTCACCGGGAAGACCTGCTGCACGCGCTGCAGTTGGCGGATCGTGGCGTCGTGCAGCCGGGTTCCGGAGCGGCGCCCACCCCGCGCGCCGACGGCGCACAATCCCAACGCCCGTACCTTTCCGGCCCGGACGAGCTCCGCCATCGCGCCCCACGTCTCCTCGACGGGGACCTCGGGGTCCGCGCGGTGCAGTTGGTAGAGGTCGATCACGTCCGTCTGAAGCCGGCGCAGAGAGGCGTCGCAGGCCCGCTTCACATAGCCGGGGCGGCCGTTGGCGACGATGTGCTGCTCTCCCACCAGCAGGCCGACCTTGGTCGACACGAAGGCGTCCTGGCGGCGTTCCTTCAACACCCGCCCCACCAGCAGCTCGTTGGTGAACGGGCCGTACATGTCGGCCGTGTCCAGCAGCGTCGAGCCCAGATCGAGCGCCCGGTGCACCGCCCTGACCGACTCCTCGCCCCGCTGCCGCGACGAGCTGTACGCCCAGCTCATCGGCATGCACCCGAGCCCGACGGCTCCCACCGCGAGTGCCGCCGCGCCGATCGTCCTGCGCTCCACCTGGCCGTAACCCTCCCTCTTCCGGCACCCCAACCTAACCTCTGCACACCTGTTCGGCCGACCATGGGCCTGGCCCATGGATCATGATCAGGCGCCGTCCCGTCCGGCCCGACCGGCCTGTCCGGGAGGGAAGGCCCTAGCCTCCAAGGCATGACTGCTGACGTGTGGCTCCCCATCCCGCCGGACGAGATCGAGGGCCTTCCCGCGGGCCCCGCCTACCGCTACTGGAACGGCGCCGAGGACTTTCCCGCCGACCCGGCCGAGTGCGCCTTCTACGTCGTCCCGTACATGAAGGCCCCCGAACTCGGGCAGCGCCCCCTGCCGGAGATGATCTCCGTGGAAGTCGTGCAGACGCTCTCCGCCGGCATCGACCACGTCGAGCCGGGCCTGAAGCACCTGCGTCCCGGCGTGCGGCTGTGCAACGCGCGCGGGGTGCACGAGGCGAGCACCGCCGAGCTCACGCTCACACTGATCCTCGCCTCACTGCGCGGCATCCCCGACTTCGTCCGGGCTCAGGACAAGGGGGAGTGGCTCGGCGGATTCCGGCCGGCGCTGGCGGACAAGAACGTCCTCATCGTGGGATACGGCTCGATCGGCGCGGCCATCGAGGACCGGCTCGTACCCTTTGAACTCGCGCGGGTGGCGCGCGTCGCGCGCTCTGAGCGCACCACGGCGCGCGGAGAAGTGCATCCGCTCACCGAACTGCCCGCTCTGCTCCCGGAAGCGGACGTAGTCATCCTCTCCACACCCCTGACGGAGACCACCCGCCACCTGGTCGACGCCGACTTCCTCGCCCGCATGAAGGACGGCGCGCTGCTGGTCAACGTCGCGCGCGGCCCTGTCGTCGACACCAAGGCACTGCTCGCCGAACTGGAGACCGGGCGCCTCACCGCCGCCCTGGACGTCACCGACCCCGAACCCCTGCCCCGCGACCACCCCCTGTGGCGTGCGCCGGGCGTGCTGATCAGCCCGCACGTGGGCGGGCCGACCTCCGCGTTCCTGCCCCGCGCCAAGCGGCTCCTGGTGGACCAGTTGACGCGGTTCGTGAACCGCGAGCCCCTGCGCAACGTGATCCTTACGACGGGCGCGACACGCGCGTGACGCTCATCGGCTGACCATCGAGCGCGCGTCGAGTGCGTCGCGCGCAATACGCCGGACATCCGGTTCGAGTACCGTCCGCAACCTCCCGGAAGCGGTCCGTGCTCGCATATGCCCTGGTCGTCACGGAGCGTAGAGGTGCTATGTCCCTGAGTGACGAGACTGGTGTATCGTCCCGACAGGGGCTGCGCCGCGCACTGTTCGGCGCCGGGGATGGACATTTCAGATTTGTGAGGGGGGCGACGGGCGATGCACGGCCTATGGACGAGCGATCCGACGCGGCGGGGCCGTCGACGGCGACCCTGGCGGACGGCCGCGCGCAGACGCGGCCGCCACGGCACCCACAGCTGCCGTCACACTCACCATCACCGCGGACACAGCGGCCGCAGGCGGCATGCGCGTCCAGCGCACCGGGACCCTCGGGACCCGCGAGCGGCACGGACCGGGAGGACCCGGTGAGTTCGCCGCCGCCCTCCACGAGCACGCTCGACGCAGGGCTGCGGGCGCAGCCTTCGTCGGCGGCGACACTGCCCCGCCCCTCGTTCCGGGGCGGCACGGGATTCGTCCCGCAAGTCGTTCTGGCCCTGCTGTGCGCGGGATACGCCGTCGGTTCCGCGCTCGGCTGGGGTTCGAACCAAGTCGCGCTGATCATGGGTGACTTCGGGCTGGCAGCCGCGGCCGGCGCGGCCGCGGTGTCCTGCTTCCGCTACGCCCGTAGCCGCCGCATCCGCTTTCGACCCGCCTGGCTGCTGTTCGCCCTCTCCTCCGCGATGGCGGCCCTCGGAAACCTGGTCTGGGGGTGGTACGAGGTCGTCCTCCAACGGCCCGTGCCCAGCCCCTCCTACGCCGACGGGTTCTTCCTCTGCTTCGCGCCGCCCGCCATCGTGGGACTCCTGGTGCTCGCCAAGCGTCCGGTGACGAAGGCCGGCTGGGTCTGCCTGGGCCTGGACGCCTGGCTGATCGGCGGATCGCTGCTGACGCTGGCCTGGAGCCTGGCCCTCGCCCAGGCGGCCAAGATCGACGCCGGCGGCGGCGAGAGCGTGGCGCACACCGCGCTGTCGCTCGCCTACCCGCTGCTCGACATCGCCCTGGTCAGCATGGTGCTCGCACTGCACTTCCGCCGCTCCTCGGCGAACCGCACCGCGGTCAACACCGCGATCGGCGCGCTCGCGCTGACCGTGATGTGCGACGCCCTGTTCACCTCGCCACTGCTGCACAACAGCTACCGCTCCGGCCAACTCCTCGACGCGGGCTGGTTCGCCGGCTCGCTGCTCCTGGCGTACGCCCCGTGGGCCGCGCCGAGAAACGCGGACGGCGAACGGCACGACGGGACCGGGCACACGCGCGTGGTGCACGAGCACGTGCCCGGACAGCGCGGCACGAGCCACCATCACACACCACCCGCGCCGGGGAGTGATCACACCCGGTACCCGATCACCCGGCCGATCGCGGGCTCCCTGGCCGCGCTCACGCCGTACCTCGCCGCCGCCGTCTGCACCCTGGGGATCCTCTACAACGTCCTCAACGGCCGCAGCGTCGACCGCGTGGTGCTCATCACCGGTGGCACGGTCGTGCTCGCTCTCGTGATGCGCCAGGGCATCATGCTGCTCGACAACATCACCCTCACCCAGGAACTGGCGCAGAAGGAGAACCACTTCCGCTCCCTGGTGCAGGGCTCCAGCGACGTCATCATGATCGCCGCACCCAACGGCATCCTCCGGTACGTCTCCCCGGCCGCCGCCGGGGTCTACGGCCGCTCCGCCGAGGAGCTGGTGGGTACCGAACTGGCCAATCTCATCCACCCGGAGGACCTGGGCTGTGTGGTGCACGAAGTGCGCCGCTTCCTCGCCGCCAGCCCACTTGAGGAACCCACTACGCGCATCGAGTGCCGCTTCCGGTCCGGTGACGACGGCTGGCTCAACGTCGAGTCGACCGTCAACCGCCACCACGGCGGCCTCATCTTCAACAGCCGGGACGTGACCGAAAGAGTGCGCCTGCAGGCGCAGCTCCAGCACAACGCCGAGCACGACCCGCTCACCGACCTGCCCAACCGCGCCCTGTTCACCAAGCGGGTCCAGCAGGCCCTGTCCGGCCGCCGCGCCTCCGACCGGGGCATCGCCCTGCGCAACACGGCCGTCCTCTTCATCGACCTCGACGGTTTCAAGGGCGTCAACGACACCATCGGGCACCAGGCCGGGGACGAACTGCTCGTCCAGGCCGCCCGCAGACTCCAGGACGCCGTCCGGGGCGGGGACACCGCGTCCCGGCTCGGCGGCGACGAGTTCGCGGCCCTGATCGCCGGTGACGGCACCCGTGACCGCACCGCACGAGAACGACACATCCTGGAGCTCGCCGACCGCCTCAGGGTGACGCTGTCCCAGCCGTACCTCATCGACGGCAACGATGTCCGTGTCAACGCCTCCATCGGCGTCGCCTTCGCCGAGCCGGGGCTCGGCGCGGGGGAGCTGCTGCGCAACGCCGACCTGGCGATGTACCGGGCCAAGGCGGGCGGCAAGGGCCGCGTCGAGCTGTACAAGCCGCAGATGCAGCAGGACGTCGTGCGCAAGGCGGAGCTGGCCACGCGCCTGCGTGCCGCGCTGCACGACGGCGAGTTCGCGCTGCTGCACCAGCCGGTGGTGTGCCTGGAGAACGGCCGGATCACGTCGGTCGCCACCCAGGCGCGCTGGCGGTCCTCGCAAGGGGTGCTGTTCACGCCCGCCGAGTTCCTGCGGGTGGCCGAGGACAGCGACAAGACGGCCGAGCTGGGCCGATGGATGCTGGAGGAGGCCGTCGAGCAGGCCGCCGAGCGCACCGCGACCGGGCTCGCCGTACCCGTGGCCGTACGGATGAGTGCCCGCCGACTGCTGGACCGGTCGATGCCGCTCGGCTCGATCGAGGCGCTGCTGACCCGGCACGGGCTGCCGCCGGGGTCGCTGATCATCGAGTTGTCCGACCTCGACCCCCGTGTCTCGCTGGACGAGCTGGAGCGGCGTCTGAGCGGTCTGCGCCGAGTCGGCGTCCGGATCGCCCTGGACGGCTTCGGCAGCGGCTACGCGGCGCTCACGGCCCTGCGCCGGCTCCCCGTCGACGTCCTCAAACTCGACCGCGGTCTGGTCGAGGGGGTCGTCGAGTCCGCGCGGCTGCACAAGATCACCGGTGGGCTGCTGCGGATCGCCGGCGACCTCGGGCTCCAGTCCGTGGCCGACGGCGTGGACCTGCCGGAACAGGTCGTCGCGCTGCGGGCGATGGGGTGCACGCACGGGCAGGGGATGGCGTTCTCCGGGCCGCTGGACGAGTACCGGCTGCGCCGGGCGATCGGTGCCGGCCGCTATCCGGTGCCGCACGGGCCGGTGGAGCCCGCTTTCGCGGGTGGCGCGAGAGAGCCGCAGGGACGCGTCGGCGTGGAGGGCACGAGCGCGCGCAGGTCCGAAGGGCTGAGCACGGTCGTGGCCTCAACGCCGACTGCGGCGCCCCGGAGGTGAAAGGGGGCTCGGGGGTGTACACCAGTGGTGTGGCCGCCGTTCTGGGAGGCGGATGTGCCCTGCGTTCACATAATGAGACTCCCGTCCCACCTACTTGACAGTGGGTGTGCGCCGGGGAGAGGGTCAGTGCCATGCGCACCCGAATTCTCGTACTTGGAAAGCGCGTCGGCTGAAGCTGGTGACGTCCGGACAGACCCGGAACTCCCAGCGACCCCACCCGGCGCGCTCCCCTCGCTTGCCTTTTGGCACGAGGGGTTTTTTGTTGCACAAGCACCAGTCGTGCAGCACCGAAACTCCGCCCAAACCTCGCAAAAACCCTCAGCATCGAGAAGAGAATGCCGATGACCGAGCAGGCCACCGGGGCTCACCCGCAGCCGCGGCCCCGATCCGGAGGACACCCGTCCGCCCCCGAGCACGTCACGGGTGCGCAGTCCCTCATCCGTTCGCTCGAGGAGGTCGGCGCCGACACGGTATTCGGCATTCCCGGCGGTGCGATCCTTCCCGCGTACGACCCGCTGATGGACTCCACCCGGGTGCGTCACGTCCTGGTCCGGCACGAGCAGGGCGCCGGCCACGCCGCCACCGGTTACGCCCAGGCCACCGGCCGGGTCGGTGTCTGCATGGCGACCTCGGGGCCGGGTGCCACCAACCTGGTCACGCCGATCGCGGACGCGCACATGGACTCGGTGCCGCTCGTGGCGATCACCGGGCAGGTGGCGTCCAAGGCGATCGGTACGGACGCCTTCCAGGAGGCGGACATCGTCGGCATCACCATGCCGATCACCAAGCACAACTTCCTGGTCACCAAGGCCGAGGACATCCCGCGGATCATCGCGCAGGCGTTCCACATCGCCTCCACCGGCCGGCCCGGCCCGGTCCTGGTCGACATCGCCAAGGACGCCCTCCAGGCGAAGACGACGTTCTCCTGGCCGCCCGCCATGGACCTGCCCGGCTACCGCCCGGTGACCAAGCCGCACGCCAAGCAGATCCGCGAGGCCGCCAAGCTGATCACCGCCGCGAAGCGGCCGGTCCTGTACGTCGGCGGCGGCGTGATCAAGGCCGGTGCCACCACCGAGCTGAAGGTCCTCGCCGAACTCACCGGAGCGCCCGTCACCACCACCCTGATGGCGCTCGGCGCATTCCCCGACAGCCACCCGCTGCACGTGGGAATGCCGGGCATGCACGGTGCGGTCACCGCCGTCACCGCGCTGCAGAAGGCCGACCTGATCGTCGCCCTCGGAGCCCGCTTCGACGACCGCGTCACCGGCAAGCTGGACAGCTTCGCCCCGTACGCCAAGATCGTCCACGCCGACATCGACCCGGCCGAGATCGGCAAGAACCGCGCCGCCGACGTGCCGATCGTCGGGGACGCCCGCGAGGTCATCGCCGACCTCGTCCAGGCCGTGCAGAAGGAGCACGCCGAGGGGCACCAGGGCGACTACAGCGCCTGGTGGAAGGACCTGTCCCGCTGGCGCGAGACCTACCCGCTCGGCTACGACCAGCCCGAGGACGGCTCGCTGTCCCCGCAGCAGGTCATCGAACGCATCGGCCAACTCGCCCCGGAGGGCACGGTCTTCGCGGCGGGCGTCGGCCAGCACCAGATGTGGGCCGCGCACTTCATCCAGTACGACAAGCCCGCGACCTGGCTGAACTCCGGCGGCGCCGGGACGATGGGCTACGCGGTCCCGGCCGCGATGGGCGCCAAGGCCGGAGCGCCGGACAAGGCGGTCTGGGCGATCGACGGCGACGGCTGCTTCCAGATGACCAATCAGGAGCTCACCACCTGCGCCCTGAACAACATCCCGATCAAGGTCGCCATCATCAACAACGGCGCCCTCGGGATGGTCCGCCAGTGGCAGACCCTCTTCTACAACCAGCGCTACTCCAACACCGTGCTGCACTCGGGCCCCGAGGCCGACGGCAAGCAGCCGAGCGCCGGCACGCGCGTGCCGGACTTCGTGAAGCTGTCGGAGGCCATGGGCTGCTACGCCATCCGCTGCGAGCGGCCCGAGGACCTCGACAAGGTCATCGAAGAGGCGAACTCCATCAACGACCGCCCCGTCGTCGTCGACTTCATCGTCCACGAGGACGCCATGGTGTGGCCGATGGTCGCCGCCGGCACCTCCAACGACGAGATCATGGCCGCCCGGGACGTCCGCCCCGACTTCGGCGACAACGAAGACGACTGAGAGCCGTAGGTAAAGGAAGCAGACCATGTCCAAGCACACGCTCTCCGTCCTGGTGGAGAACACGCCGGGCATCCTCGCCCGGATCGCCGCGCTGTTCTCCCGCCGCGGCTTCAACATCGACTCGCTCGCGGTCGGTGTCACCGAGCACCCCGACATCTCCCGCATCACCATCGTGGTGAGCGTCGCCGACCTCCCGCTGGAGCAGGTGACCAAGCAGCTCAACAAGCTGGTCAACGTGCTGAAGATCGTCGAGCTGGAGCCGGGCTCGGCCGTTCAGCGCGAACTCGTTCTGGTGAAGGTGCGCGCCGACAACGAGACCCGCTCCCAGATCATCGAGATCGTCCAGCTCTTCCGCGCCAAGACCGTCGACGTCTCCCCGGAGGCCGTCACCATCGAGGCCACCGGCTCCAGCGACAAGCTGGAGGCCATGCTGAAGATGCTGGAGCCGTTCGGCATCAAGGAGCTCGTCCAGTCCGGCACCATCGCGATCGGCCGCGGCGCCCGCTCGATCACGGACCGCTCGCTGCGCGCGCTCGACCGGTCGGCGTAAGGACGCGTTCGGACGGTCGGGTGACACCGGCCGTCCGGATCCCGCCCGTATAGCGAGACCCCGAAACTTCCCTTCCCCCCGCCGTCATACGGTGGGACGCAACACCTGCACACAAGGAGAGAACCCAAAGTGGCCGAGCTGTTCTACGACGCCGACGCCGACCTGTCCATCATCCAGGGCCGCAAGGTCGCGGTCATCGGTTACGGCAGCCAGGGCCACGCCCACGCGCTGTCGCTCCGTGACTCGGGTGTCGACGTCCGTGTCGGTCTGCACGAGGGCTCCAAGTCCAAGGCGAAGGCCGAGGAGCAGGGCCTGCGCGTGGTGAGCCCGTCCGAGGCCGCCGCCGAGGCCGACGTCATCATGATCCTCGTCCCGGACCCGATCCAGGCCCAGGTCTACGAGGAGCACATCGCCCCGAACCTGAACGACGGCGACGCGCTGTTCTTCGGCCACGGCCTGAACATCCGCTACGGCTTCATCAAGCCCCCGGCCGGCGTCGACGTCTGCATGGTCGCCCCGAAGGGCCCGGGCCACCTGGTGCGCCGCCAGTACGAGGAGGGTCGCGGCGTTCCGTGCATCGCGGCCGTCGAGCAGGACGCCTCCGGCAACGCCTTCGCGCTGGCCCTGTCGTACGCCAAGGGCATCGGCGGCACCCGTGCCGGCGTCATCAAGACCACCTTCACCGAGGAGACCGAGACCGACCTGTTCGGTGAGCAGGCCGTTCTCTGCGGTGGTACGGCCGCGCTGGTCAAGGCCGGTTTCGAGACGCTGACCGAGGCCGGATACCAGCCGGAGATCGCGTACTTCGAGTGCCTGCACGAGCTGAAGCTGATCGTGGACCTCATGTACGAGGGCG
>CBFGZZ010000139.1:0-20598 GCA_965653385.1 uncultured Streptomyces sp.
GCCCCGGGGGGCCGGGGGGCCCCTGGGGGCCGGATCCCGCGGGCCCCACGGCAGGCATGCGAAGGCCCGGACGTCAGGCGGAAATGCCGTCGATCCGGGCCATGGCGTCCTCCGCGCCGTACGGCACCAAGTACGGCAACCAGCGCGGGTCCCTGTGCCCGGTCCCGATGATGCGCCAGGCGAGACCGGTGGGTGGCGCGGGTTTGTGGCGCAGCCGCCAGCCGATCTCGAAGAGATGTCGATCGGCCTTCACGTGGTTGCAGCGGCGGCAGGACGCCACCACGTTGTCCCAGACGTGCTTGCCCCCGCGGCTGCGCGGAATGACATGGTCGACGCTGGTTGCGACGCCACCGCAGTACATGCACCGGCCCCCGTCGCGCGCGAAGAGCGCCCTACGGGTAAGAGGAACGGGTCCCCGATAGGGAACCCGGACGAATCGCTTGAGCCGGACCACGCTGGGTGCGGGGACTGTGACGGTTGCGCTGTGCATGAAGGCGCCGGACTCCTCGAGGCATACGGCCTTGTTCTCGAGGACGAGGACGAGCGCGCGGCGGAGCGGTACGACGCCGAGTGGCTCGTACGACGCGTTGAGGACCAGGACATGCGGCACGGATGCCTCCTTGGGCGTCGGCGGCGCGTGGCTCGCGCCGGGACGATCTGTAGTCAGTCTCCCCTCTTGCCTGGTGAAAGCGCCACCATGTCCCGGTAACGGGCTGGGAGTGTTTTCGACCACATCTGATTCATCCCCAGGACGACGAACTGTCCATCCCACCAGTTCATCCCCAGGTGGGCACCATTCCTCCCTCGAACATGGCGCCGATCCACACACGATGCCCCGATAGTGTGGTGGGCCTGCCCTACCGGTGACCTTTTCGTGACCTTGACCGCCTGCCGGTGGGGCGGACCGCTGCACCTGGAGGTACCTGCCGTGTCCTTGCCCGCCGACCTACTGGCCGCCGGTCCGACCCCGTCACCGACCCCGTCGGAGACGACGACCCCGGCGGTGCCCTCGCTCCAGGACGCCCACGAGAGCGCGACACAGGCCGCGAGCTGGGTCGAGCAGAACTGGTCGACCTGGCTCGCGATCGGTCTCAAGGTCCTGCTGATCCTGGTGATCGCGGCGGTGCTGAGAGTGGCGATCCGACGGGCGATCACCAAGCTCATAGACCGGATGAACCGCACCGCGCAGGCGGTGGACGGCACGGCGATCGGCGGCCTCCTGGTCAACGTCGAGCGCCGCCGTCAGCGCTCCCAGGCGATCGGCTCGGTGCTGCGCTCGGTGGCCAGCTTCGTGATCATGGGCACGGCCGCGCTGATGGTCCTGTCCGCCTTCGACATCAACCTGGCCCCGCTGCTCGCCTCCGCCGGTGTCGCGGGCGTGGCCATCGGTTTCGGCGCCCGCAACCTGGTCACCGACTTCCTCTCCGGCGTCTTCATGATCCTTGAGGACCAGTACGGCGTCGGCGACTCGATCGACGCGGGCGTCGCCTCCGGCGAGGTCATCGAGGTCGGCCTGCGCGTGACCAAGCTGCGCGGCGACAACGGCGAGATCTGGTACGTCCGCAACGGCGAGGTCAAGCGCATCGGCAACCTCTCCCAGGGCTGGTCCACGGCCGGCGTCGACGTCACCGTCCGCTCCTCCGAGGACCTGGACAAGGTCAAGGCCAGCATCGGCGAGGTCGCCGAGAAGATGAGCAAGGAGGAGCCCTGGAACGAGCTCCTCTGGGGCCCGATCGAGGTCCTCGGCCTGGACAGCGTGCTGCTCGACTCCATGGTCGTACGGGTCTCGGCGAAGACGATGCCCGGCAAGTCCCTGACCGTCGAACGCGAACTGCGCTGGCGCGTCAAGCGGGCCTTCGACGCCGCCGACATCCCGATCGTCGGCCGCGCTCCCCTCGCGGTGGACGGCGAGGCCACGGCGGACCCGACGGCGGGCATGGCAGCCCCCTCGGCCTACGCCAACACCTCCTCGCCGCAGGCACTGGCGGCGACACCGCTGACGCCGCCGAGCGTGACGAAGTAGGCGCGGGCCGCGGGGGCGGGCCTCGGTCGAACCACCGACCCCCGCCACCGCGGCCACAGCCGCGGCGAACACCACCAGCACAACCAACGGTTGTAGAGCTATGCCCCTCGGTTGTTTGATCAGGGCGTACCCCGCTGGCTTGGATGGCCCTGACCGACGAGCGGTTGTGCGGGGCGGGGCGGTGGGCAGGTGGCGGGCGGCGGGCGGTCGTTGGGGCGGCGGTTCGGGTGGCTGTGGGCGGCGTACGCGGTCAGTACGTTCGGGACGCGGCTGGCCTTCGACGCGTTCCCGCTGATCGCGGTTCTCGTGCTGCACGCCGGGGCGACCGAGGTGGCGCTGCTGGCGGCCTCGGGGCTCGCGGTGGGGGCGGTGGTGGCGGTGCCGCTCGGGGCGTGGGTGGAGTTCCGCGAGAAACGGCCGGTGATGATCGCGGCGGATCTGATCCGGTGTGCGGCCCTGCTGAGCATCCCCGTCACGTTCGCCCTGGACGGGCTCGGCCTCGGTCAACTGCTGGTGGTGTCGGTGGTGGTGGCCGCTGCGGACATCACGTTCGGCGCGGCGAGCGGGGCGTATCTGAAGTCCCTCGTGCCGCCGGAGGACCTGCTCGTGGCGAACGGCCGCTTCGAGGCGACGACATGGACGGCCACCGCGCTCGGCCCGCCGCTCGGCGGAGTCGCGGTCGGCGTGTTCGGCCCGATGACGACGGTGCTGGCGGACGCGGTCAGCTATCTGCTGTCGGCGCTGGGGATCCGCGCGATCAACAGTAAGGAAGGGCAACAGACCAAAAGGACTCAGCTCTCCTCCACCGCCCCGTCAGGCCTGCGGATGAGCGACCTCCCGGCAGGCTGGCGGCACATCCTCACCCACCCCACCCTGCGCCCCCTGTTCCTCAACACCCTCGCGGTCAACGCCCTGATCATGGCGCCGGCCCCGCTGCTCTCCGTCCTCATGCTCGGCCAACTCGGCTTCACACCCTGGCAGTACGGTCTCGCCTTCGCTCTGCCGTGTCTGGGCGGCCTGCTGGGCTCACGTCTGTCCCGGCCCCTGATCGCCCGCTACGGCAGGCGCCGCGTCCTCCTCGCCACGGGCACCCTGCGTGCCTGCTGGCCTGTCGGCCTGGCCTTCGTGGGGCCGGGCACGTCCGGCCTGCTCCTCGTCATGGCCGTCGAGTTCGGCCTGATCACCTGCATGGGCATCTTCACCCCGGTACTGGCCACCACCCGTCTTGAGGGGACCCCGCCGGACCGGACCACGCGCACCCTGTCGGCCTGGTCGATCACCAGCAGGACGACGACAGCGGCCGTGACGGCACTGTGGGGCCTGCTGGCGGCACTGACCGGCCCGCGCACCGCCATCGCCCTGGCCGGCGTCCTGCTGCTGGCGACCCCGCTGCTGCTCCCCCGCGGCGAGCGGGCGTCGCGGCACAGCGCCGCCACGTAACGACTGGGTTGCTGGTGTAGACCACTCTTGACGCCCCCTTGCGTTCGGGTCTACGTTCCTCGGCATCAAGATAGGAAACTTTCCTAACAGTGATCCTGGATGGACTTCCGTCGTAGATCGCTGAGAAGCTGGTCAGCCGAGAGGCAGGTGTCGATCCCATGGCAGGAACCGCCGGTACGCCGGGCACCCCGCGCGTCCTGCGCGCCATGAACGACCGTGCCGCCCTGGACCTCCTCCTGGAGCACGGGCCGCTGTCCCGCACGCGGATCGGCAAGCTCACCGGCCTGTCCAAGCCGACCGCCTCCCAGCTGCTGGCCCGCCTGGAGGCCGCCGGCCTCGTCCTGGCGACCGGCACCACGGAGGGCCGCCCCGGCCCGGGCGCCCAGCTGTACGAGGTCAATCCGACCGCCGCGTACGCGGCAGGGCTCGATGTCACCCCCGACCGCATCCTCGCCGCCGTAGCCGATGTCACGGGCCGCACGGTCGGGTCGTACGAACTGCCCACCCCCGGCAGACGCCCCGCCCAGCCCGTGGTCCGGCAGGTCACCGACGCCCTCGACGGCGCGGTGAAGGAGGCGGGCCTCGCCCGCGACGACGTCCACCGGCTCGTCATCGGCACCCCCGGCGCCTTCGACCCCAACACGGGCCGGCTGCGCTACGCCTCCCACCTCCCCGGCTGGCACACCCCCGCACTGCTCGACGAACTCGCCGCGGCCCTGCCGATGCCGGTCGAGTACGAGAACGACGTCAACCTCGTGGCGGTGGCCGAGCAGCGGCTCGGCGCGGCCCGGGGTCACGAGGACTTCGTACTGCTGTGGAACGAGGGCGGCCTCGGCGCCGCCCTGGTCCTCGGCGGCCGGCTGCACCGCGGCTGGACCGGCGGCGCGGGGGAGGTAGGTTTCCTGCCGGTTCCCGGCACCCCGCTGGTCCGGCAGGTCACCAAAGCCAACAGTGGCGGCTACCAGGAGCTGGCCGGCTCCCAGGCGATTCCCCGGCTCGCACGCGAACTGGGCATGTCGAGCATCCCGTCGACGCCGTACGCCGAGGCCGCCGCCACCCTCGTCGAACGAGCCGCCACCGAGGACACCGTCCTGCACCGGCTGCTCCTGCAGACCTACGCGACCCGACTGGCCACCGGTCTCGCCTCCCTGGTCTCCGTACTCGACCCCGAACTGGTCGTCCTCAGCGGTGCCTCCCTCACGTCCGGCGGCGAGGTGCTGCGCGCCCTCGTCCAGGACGAGCTGGAGGAGCTGGCGGCGGCCCGCCCCCGGCTCGTCGTGGGCGACGTCCGTGAACACCCCGTACTGCGGGGCGCGTTGGAGAGCGCGCTCGCGACGACACGCGACGAGGTCTTCGACACCGGCCGCTGACCGGCCGCCGTCCCCAGCCGCAACGCTCAGCCAACCCCTCACCTTCTCCGTAGCTCCCTTCCTCACCCACCCCGTCCCGCCCTTGGGAGACCTCGCCATGCCCGGAAAGTCCTGGAACGTCATACCCTCACGGTCCCGCAAGACGGCCGCCGCCCTTGCCGCCTCCGCCTCCCTGGCGCTCCTCGCCACGGCCTGTACCGGCCAGTCCGAGTCCGCTGCCACCGACGATCCCAACGCGAAGACGACGATCACCTTCTGGCACGGCTGGAGCGCGCCCGCCGAGGTCAAGGCGATCCAGGAGAACGTCGACGCGTTCGAGAAGGCCCACCCGAACATCACGGTGAAGGTCGTCGGCAACATCAACGACGACAAGCTCAACCAGGCGCTGCGCGCGGGCGGTTCGAACGGGCCCGACGTGGTGTCGTCGTTCACGACCTCCAACATCGGCAAGTTCTGCTCCTCCGGCGCCTTCCTCGACCTGAAGCCGTTCATCGAGAAGTCCAAATTGGACCTCGACGAGATCATCCCGAAGCCGATGCTGGACTACACCCAGTTCGAGGGCACCCGCTGCGCCCTGCCGCTGCTGGGCGACGCCTACGGCCTCTACTACAACAAGGACGCCTTCGAGAAGGCGGGCATCAAGTCCCCGCCCAAGACCTGGTCGGAGTTCGCGAAGGACGCCAAGAAGCTCACGGTCGCCAAGGGCGACAGCTACGAGCAGCTCGGCTTCATGCCCACGTACCACGGCTACGAGACGGTCGTGGACCACTACATGTCCCAGTGGGACCACGCCTACTTCGACCAGGACGGCAAGTCCAACATCGCCGAGGACCCGGCCTTCGCGGAGATGTTCACGTACCAGAAGAAGCTGATCGGCGACCTCGGCGGCTTCACGAAGCTGGAGAAGTACCGCAACACCTTCGGCGACGAGTGGGGCGCCAAGCACCCCTTCCACACCGGCCAGGTGGCCATGCAGCTCGACGGTGAGTGGCGCCTGGGCATGGCCCGGCAGGCCGGCGTCGACTTCGAGATCGGCACCGCTCCGATGCCCGTCGCGGACGACGAGGTGGACGAGTACGGCAAGGGCTTCCTCTCCGGCACGATCATCGGCATCGCCCCGCAGAGCGAGAAGCAGAACGCCGCCTGGGAACTGACGAAGTACCTGACGACCGACACCGAGGCCGTCGTCTCCTTCGCCAACGCCATCCACAACGTTCCTTCCACCTTCGCGGCCCTGAAGTCGCCGAACCTGAAGGTGGACGAGGGCTTCCGGACATTCCTGGACATCGCCCAGAACCCGCACTCGAACACGCCGCCGGCCTCCGTCAACGGCTCGACGTACCAGACGACGCTCCAGGACTTCGGCTACCAGTACGAGTCCGGCAAGGTGAAGGACCTGAAGGCGGGCCTGGAGAAGACCGCCGAGCAGATCGACACCGACATCGAGCAGGCGAAGTAGCGCCCGGATGTCCACGCACACTCTCCGCGCGAAGCGCCGCAGGTCGGCGCTTCGAACGGTGGCCTTCCTGGCACCGTGGCTCATCGGTTTCGGCGTCTTCTTCGCCTACCCCCTGGTGTCCACCGTGTACTTCTCCCTGATGAAGTACGACGGCTTCGGCACCCCGGTCTTCCGTGGCCTGGGCAACTGGTCCTACGTCTTCAGCGACTACCCGCTGTTCTGGCCGGCCCTGCGCAACACGCTCTGGCTCGTCCTGGTGATGGTGACCTGCCGGGTCGTCTTCGGCCTCGGCACAGGCCTGCTGATCACCAAGATCAAGACCGGCGCGGGCGGCTTCCGCACCCTCTTCTACCTCCCGTACCTGGCCCCACCGGTGGCCGCCACCCTGGCCTTCGTCTTCCTCCTCAACCCCGGCACCGGCCCGGTCAACTCGGTCCTCGACGGCCTCGGCCTGCCGACCCCCGGCTGGTTCACGGACCCCACCTGGTCCAAGCCGGCCCTCACGGCACTCGCGCTGTGGGGCGTGGGCGACCTCATGGTCATCTTCATGGCCGCGCTGCTCGACGTGCCGAAGGAGCAGTACGAGGCGGCCGAACTGGACGGAGCGTCGGCCTGGCAGCGATTCCGCTTCGTGACGCTCCCGAACATCTCCCCCATCGTGATGTTCGCCGTCGTCACGGGGGTGATCCAGACGATGCAGTACTACACGCAGCCCCTGGTGGCCGGGAAGGTCGCCTCCGGCATCATCGGCGGCTCTGGCCAGCAGTTCGAGCCCGGCTACCCCGACAAGTCGACCCTCACCCTCCCCCAACTCGTCTACAACCTCGGCTTCCAGCGCTTCGACTACGGCTCGGCCTGTGTGGTCGCGCTCGTACTCTTCGCCCTCGCCATGGCGTTCACCGCGCTGCTGATGCGGCGCCGGGGCGGACTCATCCAGGCAGGTGACTGACCATGACCCAAGTGCTGGACAAACCAGTTCAGTTGGCAAACCCAACAGTCGCCGAACGCACGGCCCGCCGCAGGGCTCTCCTGGAATGGATAGCGATCCACTCCCTCGGCATCGCGGCCGCCCTCTTCTTCACCCTGCCGTTCGTGTTCGTCGTCCTGACCTCGCTGATGAGCGACCAGCAGGCACTCACCCGCGACCTGGTCCCGGACACCTGGCAGTGGAGCAACTACACCAAGGTCTTCGACACCCCCGGCTTCCTGACCTGGTGGAAGAACACCCTGATCTACGCGGGCCTGGGCACGCTCCTCACCGTGGTGTCCTCCGTCCCCGTCGCCTACGCGCTCGCCAAGTTCCGCTTCCGCGGCCGGAACCTGTCCCTGATGCTGGTCATCTCGATGATGATGCTGCCACCCCAGGTCGTCATCATCCCGATGTACCTGTTCTGGGCGAAGCAACTGGACCTCTCCGGCACACTCTGGCCCCTGATCATCCCGATGGCGTTCGGAGACGCCTTCTCGATCTTCCTCCTGCGCCAGTTCCTGATGACGATCCCGAACGAGTACCTGGACGCGGCGAGGGTGGACGGCTGCGGCGAGTTCCGCACCCTCGTCCGAGTCGTCCTCCCCATGGCGAAACCGGGCATAGCCGCGGTGGCCCTCTTCCAGTTCTTCTACGCGTGGAACGACTACTTCGGCCCCCAGATCTACGCGTCCGAGAACCCGGGCGCCTGGACGCTCTCCTACGGCCTGGAGTCGTTCAAGGGCGCACACCACACCGACTGGAACCTCACCATGGCGGCCACGGTCCTCGTGATGGCCCCCGTGGTCCTCGTGTTCTTCTTCGCCCAGAAGGCGTTCGTAGAGGGCGTCACGCTCACCGGAGTAAAGGGTTGATGGCATGCTGCGAATCCCCGGGGGACGCTGTCCCCGATTGCCGCTGCGCGGCGGGCCGGACCCCCGGCCGATGACCACTGTCCTCGGCGCCCGAAGGCGAGGCACTTCCCAGTGAAACTCACCGTGGTCGGCGGAGGCTCGACCTACACCCCCGAACTCATCGACGGCTTCGCCCGCCTGCGCGACACCCTGCCGATAGAGGAACTGGTCCTGATGGACCCGGCGACGGACCGTCTGGAACTGATCGGCGCCCTGGCCCGCCGCATTTTCGCCCGCCAGGCCCACAACGGCACGATCACCACCACCACAGACCTGGACGCGGCGGTCGAGGGAGCCGACGCGGTCCTCCTCCAACTCCGCGTGGGCGGCCAGGCGGCCCGCGAACAGGACGAGACCTGGCCCCTGGACTGCGGCTGCGTCGGCCAGGAGACCACGGGCGCAGGCGGCCTCGCGAAGGCCCTGCGCACCGTCCCCGTCGTCCTCGGCATCGCGGACCGCGTCCGCCGGACCAACCCCACCGCCTGGATCATCGACTTCACCAACCCGGTCGGCATCGTGACCCGCGCCCTGCTTCAGGAGGGCCACAAGGCGGTGGGCCTGTGCAACGTGGCGATCGGCTTCCAAAGGAAGTTCGCGGCGCTGCTCGACCTGCCGCCCTCCCGGATCCACCTGGACCACGTGGGCCTCAACCACCTCACCTGGGAGACCGGGGTTCGCCTGGGCGGCCCCGAGGGCGAGAACGTCCTGCCCGGACTCCTGGCCCGCCACGGCGACAGGATCGCCGCGGACCTGCACCTGCCCACCACGCTCCTGGACCGCCTGTCGGTGGTCCCGTCGTACTACCTGCGCTACTACTACGCACACGACGAAGTGGTACGGGAACTCCGCACGAAGCCCTCCAGGGCCGCGGAAGTGGCGGAAATGGAACGCCAGTTGCTGGCCCTCTACGCCGACCCGGCCCTGGCCGAGAAGCCGGACCTGCTGGCCGAACGGGGCGGCGCCTACTACTCGGAGGCGGCCGTGGACCTGGCGGCCGCCCTGCTGAACGGCGCGGGCAGCCCGTACCAGGTGGTGAACACCCGCAACGACGGCACGCTCCCCTTCCTCCCCGACGACGCGGTGATCGAAGTACAGGCGGCAGTGGGCGAGAAAGGCCCGAAGCCCCTCCCCGTCGCCCCCGTGGACCCCCTCTACGCGGGCCTCATGGGCCAGGTGACGGCGTACGAGGACCTGGCCCTGCGAGCGGCCCTGCACGGCGGCCGCGACCGGGTCTTCAAGGCCCTCCTCTCCCATCCCCTGATCGGCCAGTACGAGTACGCCGAGGCCCTCACCGACCAACTGATCGCACACAACCGGGAGCACCTCGCGTGGGCATGACCGCACGTGTCCTCGCCGTCGACGCGGGCAACAGCAAGACCGACGTGGCGGTGGTGGCGGCCGACGGCACCGTCCTGGCCACGGCCCGCGGCGGCGGGTTCCGGCCACCGACGGTAGGGGTGGAACGGGCGGTCGACGGCCTCGCCGAGACGGTACGGCAGGCGTTCGCCGCAGCCGGCGTGACCTCGGCCGACCACGTATCCGCGTGCCTGGCCAACGCCGACTTCCCCGTGGAGGAGGAACAACTGGCGGCGGCCCTGCACGCGCGCGCGTGGGGCACCACCGTCGAGGTCCGCAACGACACCTTCGCGATCCTCCGGGCAGGCGTCACCGAACCCCGCGGTGTCGCCGTCGTCTGCGGTGCCGGCATCAACTGCGTCGGCATGCGCCCCGACGGCCGTACGGCCCGCTTCCCCGCGCTGGGCCGCATCTCCGGCGACTGGGGTGGTGGCTGGGGCCTGGCGGAGGAGGCCCTGTGGCACGCGGCCCGCGCGGAGGACGGCCGCGGAGTCCCCACGGCCCTCGCGCAGACCCTTCCCGCCCACTTCGGCCTCCCCACCATGTACGCCCTGATCGAGGCCCTGCACCTCGAACACATCGCCCCCGCCCGTCGCCACGAACTGGCCCCCGTCCTCTTCACCACGGCGGCTTCCGGCGACGCCGTGGCCCGGGGCCTCGTCGACCGCCTGGCCGACGAAGTGGTCACCATGGCCACGGTGGCCCTGACCCGGCTGGACCTCCTCACGGAGGAGGCACCCGTACTGCTGGGCGGGAGCGTGCTGGCGGCCCGGCACCCCCAACTGATCGACGGCATCCGTGAACTGCTCACCGCCCGCGCCCCCAAGGCGGTACCGGACGTGGTCACAGCGAGTCCCGTGCTGGGGGCTGCGCTCCTGGGCCTGGACGCGGTACAGGCACCACCGCAGGCGCACACCGCGCTCCGCCGACACTTCACCCCCTGACGACACTCCCTCGCCCCCGCCGCCCCACCCGTCCCATCCCCAGGGGCCCCGCCCCTTCGACCCCACCCACCGAACCGCGCTACCCGCACCCCCGCCCACCGCAACGGGCCGCCGCAGGCATCCCGCCCTCGAACTTGGAACCGAACAGATTCTCCCGGCGTATTCATGGGCAGGGGGCTCCTGCACACCATGTCGCGGTATCCGGAATTTCGGGATCCGCGCTGCGATCGGATCAAGATCCAGCGAAGCCCGGTGCGGATGTCAGTCCCGGCAGCGATACTTGCGGCGACGGATGACCATGGGGGAGGTCAGCAGTGACACAGACGCCGAAGACCCGCGTACCCACCATGCCGTCCGTACCACCCCAACCCGCACCACCCACCACGGAAAACACCCGCCCCTCGCCTCCCTCCACAGCACCCCGCCGCACCGCCTTCGCCGAGGGCTTCGACCAGCTCCGCGCAGCCGCCACCACCGAACCCGGCCGCCTCCGCATCATCGGCGCCCTGCTCGCCGCCCTGGTCGTCGCGTTCGGCGCCGTGACCGCCTGGCAGATGACCGAGAGGTCCTCCGCCGCGAACGACGTCGTCAACCGCAGCCAGCCCCTGAGTTCCGACGCGGCGGACATCTACCGCTCCCTCGCCGACGCCAACACCGCGGCAGCCAGCGGCTACTTGGCGGGCCTCCAGGAGAAGCCCGCCATGCGCGAGGGCTACGAGAAGGACATCCGCACCGCCGCCGAGAAGCTCGTCAAGGCCGCCGCCAACTCCGAACCGGGCTCCACCTCGGCGAACACGATCGCCGATCTGAGCAGACTGCTCCCGGAGTACAAGGGCCTGGTCGAGACGGCCAGGGCCAACAACCGCCAGGGCTACCCCGTCGGCGGCGCCTACCTCCGCGCGGCCAACGAGATGATGCAGCAGAACATGCTGCCCAAGGCCGAGAAGCTCTACCAGACGGAGAACCAGCGCCTGCGCGACGACTACGCGGACGCGAAGTCCTTCCCGTGGGCGGCCGCAGGCCTCGGCATCATCGCCCTGGCCGCCCTCGCCTGGGCCCAGCGCCGCAACTACCGGCGTACGAACAGGGTCCTGAACCACGGGCTGGTCACCGCCACGGCGACCTCCGTCGTGATCCTCCTCTGGCTCACCGTCTCCCACACCGTCGCGCGCGCGGGCCTGAACGACTCCTACGACCACGGCGTCCGCTCCCTGGACGTACTGCACCAGGCCCGCATCGCCTCGCTCACCGCCCGCAGCGACGAGAACCTGACCCTGGTCCGCCGCGGCGCGGACACGAAGTCACTCGCCGACGGCAAGGTCGTGGACGCGTACGAGTGGGGCTACGACCAGCAGATCGACCAGCTGGGCAAGGCCCTGAACCGAGCCGCGGACCTCGCGGACGACTCGGCGGGCAAGAAGCCCGTACAGGACGCGAACGGCTTCATGAAGATCTGGAAGGACCGCCACGGCATCGCCCGCGAGGACAACGACTCCGGCAACTACCAGGCGGCCCGGGACCGAGTGATCGGCGCCGCGAAGGAGCCGACGAGCGTGTGCTTCGACAACGTCGACAAGGCGCTGGCGACCGCGCTGACGCACGAGCGCAACGAGTTCGAGCAGGCGGCGAACGACGGCCGTGGCTCGCTGACCGGCCTCCCGACCGGCGCCGCGGTCCTCGCGGTCCTGGGCGCGGCCGGCGCGGTCCTGGGCATCGGCCGCAGGCTGTCGGAGTACCGGTGAGAGGGGGCGAGACGATGAACGCACGCAAGGCCACGAACCCGCACGGGCCACTCGACGCAAGCCCGCACTCGGCCCACCGCCACACCCACACTCACAGGCACCCCCACACCCGCACCCACCCGCACACCCGCACCGCATCCACCCCGTGGCACCGCCTGCGCACAGTCCTCCGCGGCTGGGGCGGCGTCGGCGCGATGGCGACCGTTTGCGTCCTGGCGCTCGCCCTCGCCCTGCTCCTCCCCCTCACCCAGCCACCAAGCCACGACACCGGCACCGCCACCGCGGGCCAGGGCGTCACCCGGGTCACCCATGCGAAGGCGGAGGACTGCGAGAACCCCGAGGACCAGAGCCTCGCCCCGTCCGGCGGCGGTGACGGCACTCCGACTGTCGACGCCATAAAGGCCCGCAAGGACCGCCGCCTGATCGTCGGCGTCGACACCAACAGCTACCGCTGGGGCTACCTCGACCCGAACAACCCCTCCGGTGAGCTGGAGGGTTTCGACATCGACCTGGTCCACCGCATCGCCGAGGACATGCTCGGCGACCGCGACGCGGTGCAGTTCAAGGCGATCCCGACCAGCCGCCGTGTCGAGGCGATCCAGAAGGGCGAGGTCGACATGGTGGTCCGCACCATGACGATCAACTGCAGCCGGATCAAGGATGTCGCCTTCTCCGCCCCGTACTTCGTCACCGGCCAGCAGGTCCTGGCGCCCAAGATGTCGGCGATCACCGGCTACGACAAGTCGCTGGCGGGCAAGAAGGTCTGCTCGGCGGAGGGCTCCACGGCGTACGACAACCTGGAAGAGGGCAGGAAGAACGGCGACCTGCCGGACTCCACCGACATCAGGACCACCGTCCCCAACCAGCTCGACTGCCTGGTGAAGTTGCAGCTCGGCGAGGTCGACGCGGTCGTCACGGACGGCGCCCTGGCCGCCAGCCAGGCAGCGCAGGACCCGGCGGTGGAACTGAAGGGCGGTCTGTTCACCGACGAGTACTACGGCGTGGCGATGAAGCGGGGCTCCGACGATCTGGTACGCCAGGTCAACCGGACCCTGGAGAACTACATCGAGGACGGCGGTTGGAAGGCGTCGTACGAGAAGTGGCTGCACCCGACGATGGACCAGGGCGACAAGGAGTCGGCGTCGGCCACCCCTCCCGAGGCCCGTTACAAGTGACCTACCGTCAACTGGCAGAACACGACTGAGCGAGAGGTGATCGATGGGCGTCACGGACCCCGCCGGGCCGGTGATGGACCGGGACGAGGTGGACCGTGCGCTGGCGCGGCTCGGCCCGGAGCACGAGGCGATCGAGACCTCGCTCCTCGCCCTCCAGGACCACGCGGGCCGCAGACTCCTCGAGGGCGCCGAGCTCACCGGCATCACCAAGGAGCGCTGGACGACGGCGGAGGCGTCGATCACGCTGCTGTGGGCGTACTTCGACGCGTACACGGACGCGTTGCGCTCGGCCCGCGAGATCCGCTCGCGCCGCCGCTGGTCCAGCCGCGACGACCTGGTGGAGCTGACGGAGCTGCTGCGCGGCGAGTCGGTGACCGTCGCCGGTTCGGCGACGGCCACCGCCAACGCCCCTACGCTGCACGGCGGTTCGGGCAAGCTCAGCGAACAGTTCTCGCTGGTCACCCTGGTCGACCGGATGAACGAGCTGTACGCGACGTCGCTGGACATGGTCGTCGCCGCCGACGCGGTCTGGTCCGCGCTGCCCGCCCGCATCGATTTACTCGCCGCCGAACTCCAGCGCACCCGCCGCCTCGCGCACTCCGTCGGGGTGCGCCCCGGCGAGCACCCGGCGGGCGACGACCTGGAGCGCATCACCCGCACGCTCACCAACCTGCGCGCCGAGGTGGTGTCCGACCCGCTCGCGTACTGGGTTCCCACACAGGGGAGTTCGGCGCCGGGCGGCGGCCGGCCGGACACCACGGTGTACGACCGTGAGGCGCGCGCGCTGGAGGACGTGCGCCGCGAGATCGACGCGGTGTTGACGGTCCGTCAGGACGCCGAGCAGCGGCTGGTCAGGCTGCGGGACGTGCTGTCCCGCGCGGACCGTACGCTCGCCGAGGCCCGCACCGCGCGCGGCGAGGTGCTGGCGAAGATCGCCGCCACGGAGGTGCCGGTCGTCAGCGGACCGCCGACCGTGCTGCAGGAGCAGCTGGCGACGGCCGCCGAGTACCGCAGACACGCCCAGTGGCACCGCCTGTCCCCGCTCCTGGAGTCCCTGGAGCAGAGGGCGGAGGACGAACTGCTGCGCGCCCGCGAGTCGTTGACCGCGGTCACCGCGCCCCTGGCGGTCCGCGCCGAGCTGCGCGGCCGCCTCGACGCGTACAAGGCGAAGGTGGCCCGGCACGGCCTCGCCGAGGACCCGTTCCTCATCGAGCGTTACGACGCGGCCCGGCGGATGCTGTGGAGCGCGCCCTGTGACCTGCGGGTCGCCGAACAGGCGGTGCTGCGCTACCAGCACGCGGCCGCCGAACTGCTGGGCGGCCCGCGCGTACCGGGGCCGCGCGAGCCCGAGGACCGCGGGGGGCCGGGGACATGAGGGTCAGGGGGGATTCGTCGTCATGAGTCAGGCACAGCAGAGCTGTCAGCGGCCGGACTGCGGCGGGTCGTACGAGGACGTGGGCGGCGGCGAGCTGTACTGCGACACCTGCGGCCTGGCCCCGGTCGTCTCGGCGACCGGCATGGTCGGCTCGCCGCCCACCGGCGTGACGAGCGGCGGCAAGGGCTCACGCGGTTCGGCGGGCAGCGGCAGCTCCCGCTCGACCAGCCGCGGCAGTTCGCGCACGTCGTCCCAGTCGTCGAAGTCCCGGCGCTCGGTGTCGGGACGGCTCTCGCGCGCGCTGTCGGGCCGTTCCACGGGCCGCTCGGTGTCAGTGCGCAGCTCGGGCTCGACGGCGGGTTCCAGCGGCCGTGGCCGGCTCGGCGTCGGCCTGGTCCAGGTCCCGGACGTGCCGCGTCCCGAGCCGCGCGGGATGGTGCTGGAGAACCCGGAGGTGCCCGAGCGCAAGCGGTTCTGCTCGCGTTCGGACTGCGGCGCGCCCGTCGGCCGGGCGCGCGGCGAGCGTCCGGGCCGTACGGAGGGCTTCTGCACCAAGTGCGGCCACCCGTACTCGTTCGTCCCGAAGCTGAAGGCCGGCGACATCGTGCACGGCCAGTACGAGGTCGTGGGCTGTCTGGCGCACGGCGGGCTCGGCTGGATCTATCTCGCCGTGGACCGCGCGGTCTCCGACCGCTGGGTGGTGCTCAAGGGCCTGCTCGACACCGGTGACCAGGACGCGATGGCGGCGGCGATCTCCGAGCGGCGCTTCCTCGCGGAGATCGAGCACGCCAACATCGTGCGGATCTACAACTTCGTCGAGCACCTCGACCAGCGCACGGGCTCGCTCGACGGCTACATCGTCATGGAGTACGTGGGCGGCAAGTCGCTGAAGGAGATCGCCAACGGCCGCCGTACGCCGACCGGGAAGCGCGACCCGTTGCCGGTGGAGCAGGCGTGCGCGTACGGCATCGAGGCGTTGGAGGCCCTCGGCCATCTGCACAGCCGCAACCTGCTGTACTGCGACTTCAAGGTCGACAACGCGATCCAGACCGAGGACCAGCTCAAGCTGATCGACATGGGCGCGGTGCGCAGGATGGACGACGAGGAGTCGGCCATCTACGGCACGGTGGGCTACCAGGCGCCGGAGGTCGCCGACGTCGGCCCGTCGGTGGCGTCCGACCTCTACACGGTCGCCCGCACGCTCGCCGTCCTGACCTTCGACTTCCAGGGCTACACGAACGTCTACGTCGATTCCCTCCCCGACCCGGACAACATCGAGGTCTTCCGCCAGTACGAGTCCTTCTACCGCCTCCTGGTCCGCGCCACCGACCCGGACCCGGCCCGCCGATTCGCCTCCGCCCAGGAGATGACGGAGCAGCTGACCGGCGTACTGCGCGAGGTCGTGTCCCTGCAGACGGGGCGTGCGAGGCCGTCGCTGTCGACGCTGTTCGGGCCCGAGGTGCGAGTCACGGACACGGAGTTGTTCCCGAAGCTGGACGGGGAGGTGTCGCGGCTGGGCTCGCGGGTCGTCCGCGCCCCGAGGAAGCCCGCCGCCCTCGCCCCGGCCACCGCTCCCGCCGCACCGCCCGCCATCGCCGCAGGTCCCCCTCCCGCTGCCGCCCTGGCCACCCCCGCGGGCCTCGTGAAGACCGCCGACGCCCCCGCCGCGGCCCTCGCTCTCCCGGTTCCGCGTGTCGACCCCTCCGACCCCAACGCGGGTTTCCTCGCGGGTCTGATGACGACCGCGCCCGCCGAGCTGCTCGGTGCCCTCGCCGCGGCGCCCGCGCCGTCGACCGAGACACGGCTGCGGCAGGTGCGGGCCTGGCTGGAGAACGGTGACACGGGCACCGCGCACGAGGCGCTGCTGAAGCTGGAGGACGAACGGTCCGACGACTGGCGGGTCGTCTGGTACCGCGGTGTGGCCGCGCTCGTCACCGGCGACCACGAGGGCGCCGCGCTCGCCTTCGACGCGATCTACGACGCCTTCCCCGGCGAGCCCGCCCCCAAGCTGGCCCTCGGCCTGTGCGCGGAGGTGCTGGGCCAGTTGGACAACGCCGCCGAGTACTACCGTCTCGTGTGGTCCACCGACCCCAGCTATGTGAGCACCGCCTTCGGCCTCGCCCGCGTCCAGCTCGCGACCGGCGACCGCGGCGGCGCCGTACGGACCCTGGAGTCCGTTCCGGAAAGCTCCATTCACTACACGGCCGCCCGGGTCGCGGCCGTCCGTGCCCGGCTGCGTGGACGCACGGCCGCCGCCGCTGACGTACCGTTCCTGGACGACCTGACCGCCGCCGCGAGCCAGGTCGAGGCGCTGGACGCGTACGGTCTGGACCCGGCGCGCCGGGAGCAGTTGTCGGCGGAGGTCCTCGGCTGCGCGCTGGACTGGATACTCTCCGGTGGCCAGGGTTCCGCCCCTCCCCCAGCCGCCGGAGGACGGACGCTGCTCGGCAGCGGCCTGGACGAGCGGGAACTGCGTTTCGGTCTGGAGCGCTCGTACCGCACGCTGGCCCGGCTCGCTCGGGGCGGCGAGGAGAGGATCGACCTGGTGGAACGTGCCAACCGTTACCGCCCCCGGACGTGGGTGTAGTTGATGTCGCAGATGCCCCAGTTGTCCGCCTGCCCGAGCTGCGAATGGCCGCTCGAGTCGGGTGACCGTTTCTGCGGTGCGTGCGGATACGACCTGTCCGCCGTGCCCGTACGGCCGGACGACAACCCGACCATCGCCATGAACGGCTCGTCGGCGCCCCCCGGCGTGCCCGGCATGGGCTGGCCCGCCGCCCCCGCGCCCGACGCCGGGGCCCACGGCCTGCCCCCGGGCACCCCGCCGCCCCCGCAGTCACCGCCCCCCGCGGCGCCGGTGCCTCCGGCGGCGAGCGGCCCGGACGGACCGCCCGGACCCCGGACGCCGCCCGACCCGACCGGCTCCCCCGGCTCCCCCGTCTCCCCGGCCTCCGGCGTCCGTTTCGACCGTCCCGCGCAGCCCGACCCGTACGCGCTGCCCGACGAGTTCACCCTTCAGGCGCCCGACCCGCGTGTGGCCCCCGCCGCCCCACCGACCCCGCCGGAGGGCACCAAGGTGTGCGTGGCGTGCCGCGCGGGCCGCGTCGACCACGACGGGTACTGCGAGAACTGCGGGCACGCCCAGCCGCGCGAGCGGGACCACATGGAGCAGGACGCCGGTCCGGTCGCCGCCGTCAGCGACCGCGGCCTGCGCCACCACCGCAACGAGGACGCGTTCGCCGTCGGCGCCACCACGCTGACCGACGGCCGGCCCGCGGTCCTGGCGGTCGTCTGCGACGGCGTGTCCTCGGCGACCCGCCCCGACGACGCCTCGATGGCCGCCTCGCGGGCCGCGAGCGAGTCGCTGCTGGCCGCCCTGCCGCGCGGCACGCACCCGCAGCAGGCCATGCACGACGCGATCATCGCCGCCTCGAACGCGGTCAACGCGCTGGCGGCCGAACCGGCCACGGCCCGCGAGCAGGGCCCCCACCAGAACGCGCCCGCCTGCACGTTCGTCGGCTCGGTGGTCACGCCCGAACTGCTGATCGTCGGCTGGGTCGGTGACAGCCGCGCCTACTGGGTGCCGGTGGACCGCAGCACTCCCCCGGCCCGGCTCACCGAGGACGACTCCTGGGCGGCGCAGATGGTCGCCGCGGGCCTGATGAACGAGGCAGAGGCGTACGCCGACGAGCGCGCCCACGCCATCACCGGCTGGCTCGGCGCCGACGCCTACGAACTGGAGCCGCACACCGCGTCCTTCAAGCCGGACCGCCCGGGTGTGGTCGTGGTGTGCACGGACGGGCTGTGGAACTACGCGGAGGCCGCCGAGGACATGGCCGACGTCGTGCCGCTCGACGCCGCCGTACGTCCCCTGCACAGCGCGCAGGTCCTCGTCGGTCACGCGCTCGACGGCGGGGGCCACGACAACGTAACAGTGGCCGTCCTGCCGTTCCCGGCACCGCCGATGGGGGCAGGATCGGCCTGAGGCCGCATCGCGGGGGCGGCCTCAGCGGACCGGAGGGGACCGGTCCGTCGACAGCCATTGCCCCACCACGGGGTGCTTTAGGGGGATTTGAGAACGCATGGCCAATTTCTCGAAACCAAGCGTGCCGCAGTTCTCGGTGGACGTGTACCAGAACGAGTACCTGCCGGAGGGCGGGCGCGAGGTCAACGCGATCGTCACGGTGACCGCGACCGGCGGCGGCACGATCGGCAGCGCCGTCGGCGCACCCCACCTGTACGCGCCGGGCGGGGGCCCGTCCGCGGCGGTGGCGATCATGGTCGACTGCTCGGGCTCGATGGACTACCCGCCGACCAAGATGCGCAACGCCCGCGACGCCACGGCCGCCGCGATCGACACCCTGCGCGACGGCGTGCACTTCGCGGTGGTGGGCGGGACGCACGTAGCCAAGGAGGTCTATCCGGGCGGCGGCCGCCTGGCCGTGGCCGACGCCACCACCCGCGACCAGGCCAAGCAGGCACTGCGCCGGCTGAGCGCGGGCGGCGGTACGGCCATCGGCACCTGGCTGCGGCTCGCCGACCGCCTGCTGTCCTCGGACGACGTCGCGATCCGGCACGGCATCCTGCTCACCGACGGCCGCAACGAGCACGAGTCGCCGGAGGACCTCAGGCGGACGCTCGACGATTGCGCCGGACGGTTCACATGTGACGCACGCGGCGTGGGCACCGACTGGGAAGTGAAAGAAGTCACAGCCATCGCCTCCGCCCTGCTCGGCAGCGCCGACATCGTCGCCGATCCGGCCGGACTCGCCGCCGACTTCACGCAGATGATGGAGACGGCGATGGGCAAGGAGGTCGCGGACGTCGCCCTGCGGGTGTGGACGCCGGTGGGCACCACCATCAGGTTCGTCAAGCAGGTCGCGCCCACGGTCGAGGAGTTGACCGACCGCCGCACCGAGACCGGCCCGCGCGCCGGGGACTACCCCACCGGCTCCTGGGGAGACGAGTCCCGTGACTACCACGTCTGCGTCGAGGTCCCGGCCGCGAACCTGGGCCAGGAGATGCTCGCCGCCCGGGTCTCCCTGGTGGTCCCGCAGCCCGACGGCACCGCCCGGAACCTCGGCGCACAGGGTCTCGTAAGGGCCGTGTGGACCGACGACATGGTCGCCTCGACCTCGATCAACCCTCAGGTGGCCCACTACACCGGCCAGGCCGAACTGGCACAAGCCATCCAACAAGGCCTCGACCTTCGCAAGTCGGGCGATATGGATGGAGCAACGGCCAAACTGGGCCGCGCGGTTCAGCTCGCCAGCGCGTCCGGAAACGCGGATACGGCGAAACTCCTTGCGAAGGTGGTGGACGTGGTCGACGCCGCGACAGGTACTGTGCGACTGAAGGCGAAGGTCGCGGAGGCCGACGAGATGACTCTCGAGACACGGTCGACAAAGACTGTTCGTGTAAAGAAGTGACCGAGTAACGCCCTAGTAGTGCCTCAGCAGTGCCCTAGCAGGACCCTGAAAAGCAGCGAGCCTGACCCCTTGGGGTTGGAGAAATCCGGTCGAAGCGGCCGGAAAGGAGAGGGGGAAGCGCCGACATGCCGACCTGCCCGAACGGACACCAGTCGGGTTCCGACGACTGGTGCGAGGTCTGCGGTCACCGTATGGCCGGTGCCGTACCCCCGCCGCCTCCACCGCCACCGCCCACCTCCGGTTACGGCTACCCGCCGCCTCCGGGCCCCGGCGGCCGGCTCGGGGGACGCCCGCTGTCCGCCGTACCGGAGCCCGAGCCGGAGTTCTGCCCGCAGTGCCGCACGCCCCGCGAGGGCGGCGCCCCGTTCTGCGAGGAGTGCCGGTGGAACTTCCTGACGAACACG
>CBFGZZ010000140.1:0-20484 GCA_965653385.1 uncultured Streptomyces sp.
CAAGACCGCCCGCCAGTTGATGATCCTCGGCCGCAAGCTTCGCCATCGCGAAGAGTTCGCGACGCCGAGCGCGGCCTGAGAAAAGCGCATCCACCCGGGCCGGCAAGCGGGCGCGGCGTCGCGCCCCCGGGCTCGCCCGGTTCAGTTCAACTCACCGTGCAGGTCTGCTCACCCAGCTTGAACGCTGGCGGCTGGGCGTTCGTCCCCGACCAGCTTCCCGTGAACCCGAAGCTCACGGACGAGCCGGCCGCCACGTTGCCGTTCCAGCCGACGTTCTTCGCGGTCACCGCCGAACCCGACTGGGTGTGCTCGGCGTTCCACGCCTGGGTGATCCGCTGCCCGTCCGCGAAGGACCAGCCGAGGGACCAGCCGCTCCAGGCACTCGAACCGGTGTTGGACAGCTGTACGTCGGCCTGGAAACCGCCCGCCCACTGGTTGGTGACCTCGTACGTCACCGCGCAGGCCCCGGTCGGCGTGGGGTCGGGGTCCGGGTCGGGATCCGGGTCGGGATCCGTTGTGCCGCCGTCGGCCGTCTCGCCGTAGATGACACCACGCCCGTTGGTCGCCACGTAAACCCGCCCGTACACCCGGGGGTCACCCGTGATCGCCGCGCCCGTCCAACCCCACTGGTGGGCGTCGTCGTTGATACGGGTCCAGGTCGCGCCCTTGTCGGTGGAGCGGAAGATACCGCGTACTCCGGCGATCTTCGCGCTGGTGTACAGCGTCTGGTACGACGCGCCTGTCGCCGCCTTCCCGAAGCCGATCGCGTCGGCCTGCTCGACGTTCGAGAGCTTGGTGAAGCTCGCGCCGCCGTCCGTCGAGTGCCACAGACCGTACGCCCCGTCCGGCGCACCGCCCGCCAGCCACACGTCACCCTTCCCGCCGGGCAGCGCCTTGAAGCGCACACTGTCCCCGCTCAGGAGCCCGGTGGCCGCCGACGCCGTGAAGGTCGCCCCGCCGTCCGAACTGACGTAGAACTTCCCCGACTTGAAGCCGTAGAAGGTCTTCGGGTCGACCCGGTCCGACTCGACGATCGCCCCGGCCGGGATTCCGCTCGACGCCTGCCAGGAGTTGCCGAACCCGGTCGCGTACTGCACGCCCGTACCGGCCGGGCTCCACACGAACCGGCTGCCGTCCGCCGCCGCGGCGACCGTACCGCCGCCACTGACGCCCGAAGGGTCGGTCCCCGCGAACCAGTTGGCGCCGTTGTCAGTCGAGAAGGCGATGTGCGGGCCGGAGTCGAGGTTGCCTACCCGTACGACGGTGTTGGGGCTGGACTCGGCGTAGTCCAGGCTCGTCGTCGAGGTGAAGTTCGGCTGGGTGAACATCATCGACGGCACCTTGGTGAGGTCCGTGTGCCGGAAGCCGCCGATGTCACCCAGCGCGCTGAGCAGCGGCGCGCCCGAGGGCGGTGAGGCGAGGTCGTTGACGGCCGTCTCCTCCAGGCCCTGCACCATCGGCCTGATGGTGAACTGGCTCCCGCTGTCCCACTTCGTCAGGTCCTCGGTGCCGTAGATCGTCGCGCCCGTCCCGTACATCATCCGGTTCGAGTCGAACGGGTCGATCTCCAGCGCCTCCGTCATCCACCCCAGCTTCGGCGTCTGCTCCGGCGGGGACGGGTTCGCGCCCCAGGTCAGCCACGGCGACGAAGAGACGTCCATCGTGTAGCGGTTCGCGCGGTTGGGATACGACGTGTAGTCCCACGCCTTCGTCCACGTCCCGCCGCTGTCCGTCGAGCGGAAGATCTGGGTGTCCGGCCACCAGGAGCTGTACGCCGTCGCCATCACCGTGCCGGGCTTCTGCCGGTCGACGGTCAGGCCGGCGAAGCCGTAGTAGGTGTCGGCCTCGGCGACCGGGCTGATGTTCGTCCAGGTGCCGGTCGCCGTCGCGTACCGCCACAACTGGCCCTTGCCGCCGTCGTACGGCCCGCCCTTGTCGCTGTAGGCGAGATACAGATAGCCGTTCGCCGAGTCCAGGACACCCTTGTGCGCCAGGTATCCCGTCGGCTGCCCGGCGACCCGCGACCAGGTGGCGCCCGCGTCCGTCGACCGGTACACCGCGTTGTCCTTGTCGGCGACCCCCACGTAGATGGTCCTGGTCGCGTTCCCGGACGTCCCCGTGGACTCGTCGAAGGTGACCCAGACGATCCCCTGGTTGTCGCTGGCGTACCCGCTGGTGTCGCTCGGATCCTGCACGTAGTTGCCGACGTTGGGGAAGTTGGTGACCTGCGACCAGCTCGCCCCGGAGTCCGTCGACCGCCACAGCCCCTTGCCGCTGGGCGCGCCCAGATACAGCACGCTGTTCTCGTTCGGATCGACCGCCAGCCGCTCACCCATGCCGCGCCCCGGCATGTTGCCGCCCAGCTTGAACGGCAGATCCGCCTTCTGCCAGCTCGCGCCCCGGTCGGAGGAGCGCATCACCGCGCCGTTCGTCGGATCCCAGCTGTTGGTGTACGTCCCGACCGCCGCGTACACCCGATCCGGGTCCACGGAGTCCGACGCCAGGCTCACCACACCGGTGTGCCCCCAGTCGTCCCACCCGACCGAGTCCAGCAGCGGCGTCCAGGTCTTCGACGCCTGCTGCCACCGGTAGGCTCCGCCGATGTCGGTACGGGCGTAGGCGAGGTTCTTCTCCTTGCGGTTGAACACGATGCCGGGGACGAAACCGCCGCCGTCGATACGGGCGTTCTTCCAGGTGTAGGTGTCGGCACTGATCGACACGTCCTGCGCGGCAGGCGCGGCGAGTGCGGACGGGGTGCCGGCGAGCAGTCCGGCGGCGAGTGCGAGTACGGCCGTGAGGATGCGGGTTCTTCGCACGAGGCGTCCTTTCCGGGATGTGGGGGGAGGGCGGGCGACCCCCAGTGCGGGAGGGGGCCGCCCGCCTGACCGGTCCCGCCGTCAGGTGACGGGACCACGCACGCGGAGCCTTCAGGCGGTTCCGGGGAGACGCCGTGCACGGGAGCGCCCCTTCAGGGGCGCGGGGAACTGCGCGACCAGCCACAACGGACCCGCAGTCGAAACACGGCCCAACCCGCGGAGCGCCCGGCGGGGACTATTCGAGAAGCTCCGCATACGAACCCATGGCCAACGCGATGTCCGCCTGGGCCCAGAACCGGTGATACGTGAACGACGGCGCCGCCCCGCCCGCGAGATACGCCTCGATCTTCGACCACGCCGGATCGTCCTCGTAGAACGACCGGATCGACTCGAAGGTCGACGACGAGTTGATCGCGTCACCGTTCGGCATGGTGCCGGTCCAGCCGCTCGGGATGTAGACCGGATCGTCGAATCGGTTGTAGTCGGCGCGGGTCTCCGGGACGGCGATACCGAGATCGTCCTGGTAGTTGTCCCACATGCCGTCCAGCAACGCCTTCGCCGTCGTCGCGGCAGCCGTGTCACCGGAGCGGTCGGCGTAGTACGTCAGGGTCTTGGCGTACGCGGCCGCCACGCCGACGTCGTTGGTGTAGTCGGCGACGGTGACATGAAGTCCGTTGTTGGCGCCCGGACTTGAGGCGTTCCAGGTGTCGGGCTGCCCCGACCACTGAAGCGTCGACGGGATGCGGAACGTGCCGTCCGGGTTGACCGTCGTCTCCGACAGCGCCCAGTCGACCCACTTGTCGAGGACGGCCTTCGCGGCCGCGTTCCCCGTCTGCTGGTAGTACTCGGCCACCCGCTCCATCGACCACGCCTGGAAGCCGAACCACTGGTTGGACGGCGGGTCGTGGTAGACGGGCTGCTGGTCGTAGTACATGCCGTAGAAGGTCGACTTGCCGGCCGGCGGCGTCGCGTACCGGCCCGCCCAGCTGTTGGTCGCGCCACCCGCTATCGCGCCCTCGCTGGACTGCAGCCAGCGGTAGAACTCGACCTGCCGCTCAAGCGACTTGGCCCAGTCCGCCTGTCCCGTCGCCGACTTGGGCTTCAGGTCGGCGTAGTTGGACAGGGCGTACGCGGCCATCGGGTTCTGGTAGCCGCCGTGCGCGTGGCTGGAGCCGATGCGCCAGGCCCAGCCCGCCGAGGTGTCGGTGGCGCCGCCCCAGGCGTAGTACCAGGAGAGCAGATAGTGCGAGGCGTCCTTGCCGGTGCCCGCCGGGCAGGACGAGGCGCCCACGCAGTTGCCGACCTTCTTGAAGTACTTGTCGTACATCGCGTAGCGCAGATAGTCGCCCATCTTCGCGGCCTTGGCCACGGTCGCGGAGATCTCGCCGCCCTTGCCCTGCTCGTCGGCCCACTTGTCGGCCCAGTACGCGGCCTGCACCGCACGGGCGTCGGCGTCCGGGGCGTTGGTGAACTTCCACTGCTTGGCGTACGACGCGTCACCGGTGAACAGGTCCAGGTACCCGTTCGTGCCGCCGTACTTGAACTGGTCGCAGGTCGGCTGCGGCACGGTCTCCCACACCGACTCCTGCGCGCCGCGCTGGAAGGTGTTGATGTACGAGGGCCCGGTGTCGCTCGGCCCGGCCTCGCACTTGCCCGGCGAGTTGCCGTAGCCGTAGGTGTTGTCGACGTCCTGGAGCCAGTGCATGCCGTAGACGTCGTCCGTGCCGTACGCCGACTTCAGTTCACCGGCGATCGGGTCGGACCCGACCGACACCCCGGTGTCCAGCTTCGCCGGGTACTCGTTCGGAGTGTCCAGCTCGGGCGCGTAGGTCGCCGGCTTCGAGGCGTTGTAGAAGGAGTTGGTCGGCTGGTCGGCGTGGGTCGGGATCATGTACTTCTCCATGATCTCCCAGGCCCCGTTGAACTTGGACCAGTCGCCCGTGACCTTGCCGTACATGGCCTGCAGCCAGAGAAGGTAGCTGTATGCCTCCGACGTGGTCTCGTGACCGTGGTCCGGCGCCTCGACGATCAGCGTCTCGACCGAGTGGTAGGGGATGCCCTCGGGCGAGAAGTAGCCGTTCGCCGGGTTGGTGATCTTGCCGTACAGCTCCAGGAAGCGGGCGTCGTACGCCTTCGTCGCCGCGATCTGGGTGGCGGTGACCGTGGCCTTCGCGTGCCCGGTGGCCGTCGACTCGAAGGTCGCCGCGCCGGTGCCGGAGGAGTTGGCGGTGATGGTCACCTTCTGCGCGGTGTTCCAGTTCGAGGGCGTGAAGGCGAGCGAGGCGCCACCGGTCACCGACAGGCCCGAGTTGCCGCCCGTGCGGGCGGTGGTGACGGTGACGTTCGACGACGGCTGGGTCGACAGCTTGACGTCGTACGAGGCCGACTTGCCCTGCTGGACGGGGAGTTGGGTCTGCGAGGTCACCACGGCGGGACCCGAGGCGACCGTGACGCCGACCGGCGTGGACTCCGCGGACGCGCCCAGGCTGTCGTAGGCCTTCGCGAGCAGCGAATGACTGCCCACGGTCAAACTGGAGACCGAGAGCGAGTACGGCGCCGTGGTGTCGGTGCCCAGCAGCGTGGTGTTGTCGTAGAACTCGACCTTGCTGATGGTGGCGTTGTCGGCGGCCGCGGCGGTGGCCGCTAGCGGGACGGCGTCGCCCCGCGTGTAGACGGCGCCCGCCGCCGGGCTGGTCAGCACGGTGATGGGGGGTTGGTGGGCACCGGTACAACTGGTGCCGTTGATCGCGAAGTTCGTCGGCGCGGCGTTGCTGCCGCTGTAGCTGAACTGCGCGCCCGTGGTCACCGCGGCACCGGCGGCGATCCGCGCGTTGTGGCCGGCGTTCTTCACGGTGATCGACTGACCGGACTGGGACCAGGTCCCGTTCCAGCCGTTGCCGAGCTTCTGGTTGCCCGCGTAGCTGTACGTCAGAGTCCAGCCGTCGATGACGTCCGTACCGCGGTTGGTGATCGTCAGATCCGCGGTGAAGCCGGAGCCCCAGTCATTGGTCTTGTAGTCGACACCGCACTGAAGTGCCGCGGCCTGAGCGGGCGTCGAGTTCGTGCCGACCATGGCCAAGGGGAGTGCCAGGGCCGCCACGACGGCGGTCCACAACCGTCGTGCGGTTCTGCGTCTGCGTGGGGGATGCACGTGCTGGTTCCTCCTTGTTGCTCGGAGAAGTCAAGGCTTGAACCAGTGGGAGCGCTCCCATAGTGGGGACGGGGGTGCAAGGGGTCAAGACGCTTGAAGAGTCGAAAAGATTCGACGGATTTAGTTGAGGGAAAGTCAGCGACTCCTCTGTCCTTTACCGTCACTTGGCGCTAGCTTCATTGACACCAGTGGGAGCGATTCCATCAGTCGACGCGTCCGTGACGGCGCGCTGATCTGCAAGGAGTTCGCTCATGCGACACCCCCCGCGTTCAGTACTTTTAGCCGTCGCCGGCACCTCCTCCTTGCCTCTTGCGCGCCCTGCACGGACGAACCGTCAGCACCCGCGACCAAGAAGGAACCCGCACTCATGAGTCGTACCAGAACTGCGATGCTCGCCGCCCTGGCGCTGGTCGCCGGGGCCTCGGGGACCGCGCTCGCCGCGTCCGCCCCGGAGGACGTCGGCACGGCGGCCGTCCCCTGCACCGTCGACTACAAGGTGCAGAACCAGTGGGACACCGGCTTCACCGCCGCCGTGACGGTCACCAACCAGGGCTCCGCCAAGTCCAGCTGGTCTCTGAAGTGGTCGTACGCCGGAAACCAGAAGGTCACCAGCGGCTGGAACGCGAAGATCAGCCAGAGCGGCGCCGCTGTCACCGCCACCAACGAGACCTACAACGGGACCCTGTCGACCGGCGGTTCGGTCAGCTTCGGCTTCCAGGGCTCCTACAGCGGCACCAACGCCGTCCCGGCCACCTTCACCCTCGACGGCGTGACCTGCAACGTCGACGACGGCGGCGGCCCCACGGATCCGCCGGACCCGGACCCGACCGGTCCCAAGGTCGACAACCCGTACTCCGGCGCCAAGGTGTACGTGAACCCGGAGTGGTCCGAGAAGGCCGCCGCCGAACCGGGCGGCAGCCGCATCGCCAACCAGCCGACCGGAGTCTGGCTGGACCGGATCGCTGCCATCAACGGCGCGGGCGGCAAGATGGGCCTGCGCGCCCATCTCGACGAGGCCCTCACCCAGAAGGGCGCCGGCGAACTCGTCGTCCAGCTGGTCATCTACAACCTGCCGGGACGCGACTGCGCCGCCCTCGCCTCCAACGGCGAGCTCGGCCCGACGGAGCTCGGCCGGTACAAGACCGAGTACATCGACCCGATCGCCGCGATCCTCGCCGACCCGAAGTACGCCGCGCTGCGGATCGTCACCACGATCGAGATCGACTCGCTGCCGAACCTCGTCACCAACACCGGCAGCCGTCCGACGGCCACCCCGCAGTGCGACGTGATGAAGGCCAACGGCAACTACCAGAAGGGTGTCGGCTACGCCCTGAACAAGCTCGGTGACGTGGCCAACGTCTACAACTACATCGACGCCGGCCACCACGGCTGGATCGGCTGGGACGACAACTTCGCCGCCAGCGCCACGGTGATGAAGGAGGCGGCCACCTCCGAGGGCGCCACCGTGAACGACGTGCACGGCTTCATCGCCAACACGGCGAACTACAGCGCGCTGAAGGAGAACAACTTCACCATCAACGACTCCGTCGGCGGCAAGTCCGTCCGGGAGTCCAAGTGGGTGGACTGGAACCGGTACGTCGACGAGCTGTCGTTCGCGCAGGCCTTCCGGCAGCAGTTGGTCACGACCGGCTTCAACTCCGGTATCGGCATGCTGATCGACACGTCGCGCAACGGGTGGGGCGGCTCGGCCCGGCCCGCCGGCCCGGGTGCGATGACCGACGTCGACACGTATGTCAACGGCGGGCGGTACGACCGGCGTATCCACGTCGGCAACTGGTGCAACCAGTCCGGGGCGGGCCTCGGTGAGCGTCCGCAGGCCAGTCCTGCGGCCGGGATCGACGCGTATGTGTGGATGAAGCCGCCGGGGGAGTCCGACGGGGCCAGCCGGGAGATTCCGAACGACGAGGGCAAGGGGTTCGACCGGATGTGCGACCCGACGTACACCGGTAACCCGCGCAACGGGAACAACATGTCCGGTGCGCTGGCTGACGCTCCGCTGTCGGGGCACTGGTTCTCCGCGCAGTTCCAGCAGTTGATGCAGAACGCGTATCCGCCGTTGTCGTAGAGGCGTGACTGCGGCTGCTGGGTCCGTTGTGGCTTGTCGCGCAGTTCCCTGCGCCCCTTAGGGCGTCGTAGTTCGCCGGGGTTGGTCAGTTCTCCTGGGCCAGGCCCCGGCGGATTGCGAACTCCACCGCTGAGTAGTTGCCGTCCGACCGCTCCAGCTCGTGTGGCAGCGCCGACATGAGCGGCGGCTGGGCCATGAAGCGGGGGCGGGTGCCGTGGTGGGGTTGGGCCGAGTGGACCAGGAAGGGGTGGCAGAGGTAGACATCGCCGGGTTTGCCGGTGGCGTGGGCGAGGGGGCGGTGGGCGGAGGCCTCGTCGACCTTGGGGCCGAGCTCCAGATAGGAGGCGCCGGCCTCGCCGTACGGTGCCAGGACCGGGGGTACGTCGAGATGTGAGCCGACCCGGATGCGGGTCGGGGCGTCGTCCTCGGTGACCTCGCTGAACAGGAACAGCATCAGCAGGGCGCGGTCCTTCGAGCGCAGGTTGGTGTGGGGGTGCTCGGCGCCCTCCGGGGTGTAGCTGGCCTCGATGTGCCAGCCCGCGTCGTCCGGTTCCTCCTCGTGCGGGAAGCGCAGCGGGAAGGTCCCCAGCGAGTAGCGCGACTGCCAGCGGTCCTCACCCACCAGCAGATCGAAGGCCTCGTGCAGTACCGGCGTGTTGACGGCCGCCGCGAACGGGCCCGTCGCCATGTCGTACACCCAGCGCACGGGATCCTTCCAGGTGGCCGGATCCGCCGGGTCGTACCCCGTCTCCCGCCACAGCAGCCGCGCGCAGTGCTCGGCGACGCGGGGCGGAAAAGCCCCCTCGATCTTCACGAACCCGTCTTCGAGGAAGCGCTCCACCATCTCGTCGTCCATCCGGCCATCGTGGGCGACGGAAGCTCGTGGCCGCACCTGATTTTTTTGCCCCGTTTTTGCCGCTACGGCAAGGACAGTGGCCCGGGGGCCGTACCTCGGAGCACCCTTGCGGCATCCGGACGCGAGGACGAGAGGCGGACCACTATGGCGCACGACCACCACGGCCACGACGGGCATGACCAGCGGCACGCGCACCCGCACCACCACGACCACACCGACGTCGACTGGGAGGAGATGGGTCCGCTCCTGGAGACGCAGGCGGAGCTGTTCACGCCCTTGTACGAGCACGCCATGGCGTGGCTCGCCAAGCGGCAGACCGAGCCGGGGCTGGTCGTCGACGTGGGCAGCGGACCCGGCGTCGTCGCCTGCCTGTTCGCCGACACCTTCCCCGGCGCCCGGATCGTCGCCGTCGACGGATCCGCACCGCTCCTGGCGCGGGCCCAGGCACGCGCCGAGCGGCTCGGTGTCGCCGACCGCTTCGGCACCCTCGCCGGTGAACTCCCCGATGTCCTGGACGAGTTGGACTATCCCGCCGATCTGCTGTGGGCCGGCCGCAGTCTGCACCACCTCGGTGACCAGCGCGCCGCGCTGGCCGCGTTCGCCGACCGCCTCACGTACGGCGGCACGCTGGCCCTCCAGGAAGGCGGCCTGCCGGCCCGGTATCTGCCGCGCGACCTCGGCTTCGGACGGCCCGGACTCCAGGCGCGGCTCGACGCACTGGAGGCGCAGTGGTTCGCCGCCATGCGCGCCGACCTGCCCGGCTCGGTCACCGAGACCGAGGACTGGCCGGCCCTGCTCACCGCCGCCGGCCTGCGACCCACCGGCACCCGCACCTTCCTCCTCGACCTGCCCGCCCCCACCACGGACCGCGCCCGCGCCTACGTCGCCGCCCACCTGACCCGCCTCCGCGAGGGTGTCGGCGAGGCCCTCGACGCCGACGACAGCGCGACCCTCGACCGGCTGCTCGACCCGGACGACAAGGCGAGCGTGTACCACCGCCCGGATGTCTTCGTGCTCGCGGCGCAGACCGTGTACACGGCGGTACGCACACGGTGACGCCGATCCGCGCCCGAGCTGCTGGACGCCGGGTAGCGGAACCCCGGCCGGGGCGAGGCGCGGCTTCTGGCCGACCGGACAGCCCGACTGATGGCTCAGCCGTTCTCGACGAAATCCCTCGCCAGCCTCTCGCCCAGCGAGACCGCGGCCGCATGGCTCTCGATGGGCGAGACGAGGGAGCCCTTGAACAGGATGTACGTCACCTCTGAGGCGGTGCCGCCGGTGGCGGGGTCCGGGTCGATACCGAGGGCCTCGGCGGCGGCGTAGGAGGCCTCGCCGATGATCCGCTGCGGGCCGGTGTCGCCGACGACGGCGTACAGGAGCCGGTCCTCGTGGATGACGGCGACCACACTGCCACCCTGGATGCCGGCGGCCGAGTGGTCCCAGACGCCGCTGACGCTCGGGACGACGACGAACGGCAGGCTGTCCGAGCGCAGCGGCTCGCCGTCGGACTGGTGGAACGCCGTGTCCGGCTGGAACCAGGGGTCCGTGGCCTCGTTGCACCTGGCGGTGCGCCGGCCGTCGCAGTCGATGTCCATGTCGGCCTTCCAGAAGACGGCGCCGCGCGCGCCGCACACGGGGACGGAGGCCGCGCTCGTCGAGTCGGTGCGGTACAGGCCGTTCGAGACCTGCTCACAGGAAGCCACCTTCGCCAGCAGGTCGGCCGCGCCGACCGGCTCCTCCCGCGCGAACGGCGGGTCCGGAACGCCGAAGGCGACGGCGGGGAGCAGCCCGGCGGCGAGCAGCGCGGCACCGGAGGCCGCGGTCAGGGTGAGGGAGCGGATGCGCACGGGGGGTGGACCCTCCTGGGTAGGAAAGCTTCCTTACTGGCGCTGATTGCGGCGCCATCACCCCAGTAGAAGACTGGGCATACCGAAGCTTTCGGATATCTGGCCGAGCTTCTGGAGGTGTCATGTTCGTACGCGCCATCTACACGACCGGCGATCCCACGAAGATCGACACGGCCATCAGGGCATTGAACACACAAGGGCGGGAGCTGCTGGAGGACCGCCCGGGATACCGCGGAGCCAGTGTCTTCGTGGACCGCACACTCGGGAAACTGCTCGCGGCGAGCTGGTGGGAGTCGGAGCGGGCCCGGCAGAACAGCGACGAGGTGCTGCGCGAGCGGCGGACGGCCATGCTGGAGCCGTTCCTGGGGACGGTGGCCGTGGACAACTACGAGGCGCTGGTCTTCCACCAGGTCCGGCAGCCGGAGGCGGGAGGCGGACTGCGGGTCACCAGGCTTGAGTTCGACCCGATGGACACCGACCTGCTCGCCGACACGTTCCGGGCGACCGTGGTGCCCAGGCTCGACACCCTCACGGGGCTGGCCAGGGCGTCCCTGCTGGTCGACCGGGAGCGGGGGCGCGGGATGGTCGGCGTGGTCTTCGTCGACCAGGCGTCGCTTGCCGCGTCCCGCGCGAGCCAGGCTGCGGTCAGGCATGAAGGCGCGGCCAAGGCCCATACGACCGTGACCGGGCTGGAGGAGTTCGAGGTCGTCCTCTCCGACGTGCGCGGCGACTGAAGCGACCCGAGCACGCATGCGACGACGTCCGCCCGCCGCTCACAGAATCGAGCGGCGGGCGGACGGTCGTGCGACGGGCGTCAGTCCTGGCCGAACGTCGCCGGGTCCGGGCCGATCCGCCGGTCCTCGTTCAGCGCGCTGATCGCCGCGAGGTCCTCGTCGTCCAGGCTGAAGTCGAAGACCTCGATGTTCTCCTTGATCCGCGACGGCGTCACGGACTTCGGGATCACGACGTTGCCCAGCTGCAGGTGCCAGCGCAGCACGACCTGGGCCGGGGTGCGCCCGTGCTTCTGCGCGATGGCGACGATCGCCGGGACCTCCAGCAGCCCCTTGCCCTGGCCGAGCGGCGACCAGGCCTCGGTGGCGATGCCCTGCTCGGCGTGGAACTCACGGGAGGCGCGCTGCTGAAGGTGCGGGTGCAGTTCGATCTGGTTGACCGCCGGGACGACCGACGTCTCGCCGATCAGCCGCTCCAGGTGCTCCGGCAGGAAGTTGGAGACACCGATCGCGCGGACACGGCCGTCGGCGTGCAGCTTCTCGAAGGCCTTGTACGTGTCCACGTAGGTGCCCCGGGCGGGCAGCGGCCAGTGGATGAGGTACAGGTCGACGTAGTCCAGGCCCAGCTTCTCCAGCGACACGTCGAAGGCGCGCAGCGTGGAGTCGTAGCCCTGGTCGCTGTTCCAGAGCTTGGTGGTGACGAAGACGTCCTCGCGGGGGAGGCCGGCGGCGGCGATGGCCTTTCCGGTGCCCTCCTCGTTGCCGTAGATCGCCGCTGTGTCGATGCTGCGGTACCCGGCCTCCAGCGCGGTGGCGACCGCCCGCTCCGCCTCGTCGTCCGGCACCTGCCAGACGCCGAAGCCCAGCTGGGGCATCTCGACGCCGTTGTTGAGGATGATCGGGGGGACCTTGCTGCTCACGAGCTCTTGATCCTTACGGTTGTCGTCAGGTGGTACTCACATCGTCAACGATCACGGGCCGCGATGCATTCCTGACCAGAGAATCCGTGGGAATCGGCCGGTCTCAGGCCTGGTACAGCGCCTCGACCTCGTTGGCGTAGGCGTTCTCGATCGCCTTGCGCTTCAGCTTCAGCGACGGGGTGAGCAGTCCGTGCTCCTCGGTGAACGGCTGGGCGAGGATACGGAAGGTGCGGATGGACTCGGCCTGGGAGACCAGGGTGTTGGCGGCGACGACCGCGCGTCGCACCTCGGTCTCCAGGTCGGCGTCGCGGACCAGTTGGGACGGGGTCATCTGGGGCTTGTCGCGCATCATCAGCCAGTGTTCGACCGCTTCCTGGTCGAGGGTGACCAGGGCGGCGATATAGGGGCGGTCGTTGCCGACGACGATGCACTGGGAGACCAGGGGGTGGTCGCGGACGCGTTCCTCCAGCAGGCCGGGGGAGACGCTCTTGCCGCCGGAGGTGACCAGGATCTCCTTCTTGCGGCCGGTGATGGTGAGGTAGCCGTCCTCGTCGAGGGAGCCCAGGTCACCGGTGGCGAGCCAGCCGTCGTGCAGGGTCTCGTCGGTGGCCTTCTGGTTGTTGAGGTAGCCCTGGAAGACGTTGTCGCCGTGCAGCCAGATCTCGCCGTCGTCGGCGATGTGCACGGTCATGCCCGGGATGGGCTGGCCGACGGTGCCGTAGCGGGTGCGGTACGGCGGGTTGGCGGTGGCGGCCGCCGTGGACTCGGTGAGGCCGTAACCCTCGTAGACATGGACGCCGGCGCCCGCGAAGAACAGACCGAGCCGGCGGTCCATCCCCGAACCACCGGTCATCGCCTGCTTGATACGGCCGCCCATCGCGGCCCGCATCTTGGAGTAGACGAGCTTGTCGAAGAGCTGGTGCTGCATGCGCAGCCCCGCCGACGGGCCGGGGCCGATACCCCACGCCTTGGCCTCGATGGCGTCCGCGTACTTCACGGCGACCTCGACGGCCTTCTCGAAGGCGCCCGACCTGCCCTCCTTCTCGGCCTTGCGGCGGGCGGCGTTGAAGACCTTCTCGAAGATGTACGGCACGGCCAGGAAGAACGTCGGCTTGAACGCGGCGAGGTCCGGCAGCAGGGCGGCCGCGTTCATCTGCGGCTGATGGCCGAAGCGGACCCGGCCGCGGATCGCGGCGACCTGCACCATCCGGCCGAAGACGTGCGCGAGCGGCAGGAACAGCAGGGTCGCCGCCTCGTCGCCCTTCTTGGAGTGGAACACCGGCTCCCAGCGCTCGATGACGGTGTCCGCCTCGTACATGAAGTTGCCGTGCGAGATGACACAGCCCTTGGGGCGGCCCGTCGTCCCCGAGGTGTAGATGATCGTCGCGACGGAGTCCGGGGTGACCGCCTGCCGGTGGCGGTGGACCACCTCGTCGTCGATGTGTGCGCCGGCGTCGTACAGCTCCTGCACGGCGCCCGAGTCCAGCTGCCACAGCTGGTGCAGCCGCGGCAGCCGGTCGATGACGGTGGCGATCGTCATCGCGTGGTCCTCGTGCTCCACGATCGCAGCCGAGCATTCGGAGTCGTACAGCATCCAGAAGCACTGCTCGGCAGAGGACGTGGGGTAGACCGGCACCACCTGGGCGCCGATGGTCCACAGGGCGAAGTCGAAGAGCGTCCACTCGTAGCGCGTACGGGACATGATCGCGACCCGGTCGCCGAACCGGATGCCCCGGGCGAGCAGGCCCTTGGCCAGGGCGAGCACCTCGTCCCGGAACTCGGCGGCGGTGACGTCCCGCCACTGTCCGCCCTCGTCCTTGCGGCCGAGGGCGACATACAGCGGGTCCTCCTGGGCATGCTGGAAGACGACGTCGGCCAGGCCGCCCACCGGCGGTGCCAACGCCAACGGAGGGTTGGTGAACTCGCGCAAACCCCGCTCCCCGCTCCCCGTCCGAATGCCTCGGCTGACGCTCCGCTCAGCGCCGTGAAAGCTACCCCAACCGCGTTTCGGACGGGAGGGGGCCGGAAATCGACGGGCGCTCAGGTATGCACAGGTCAGCGCGGGAAAATGCGCTCACATGGGGAAGGGTCGGACAGAAAACTGACGGTTGAGTAAGTTTCGGGTCCGTAATCTCCACCGAATCTGTACGACCCGGTTACCCGGTACGGGCCCTGTGGATCATGTCGTCCCCGCCGCACCGTCGCCGCTCCCCTCGTGCCGTCCCGCGCTCCTTCCTTCGCGGCCCTCCGTCGTCTCCTCTGTCAGCGCACGGGAGCCCGAACCTGTCACTCCGCTTTTCGTCACGGCACTCCTGACCAGGGCGAGCACCAGCATTCCGGCCACCACCGCGGTCGACCCCGCCGCCACCGCGACCGCGTCGAGCCCGTCCGTGAAAGCGGCCCGCAGCGTGCCCTCGCCGAAGGTGGCCGCATCGACGCCGACGACGAACCCCTGCTCGCCGCCCTGGAACAGGACGGTCGTGCCACCCACCCCGAACCGTACTGCCGGCCTCAGGGCCCCTCTACCTCGACGTGGAGTACCGGTCCGAGGCCATCGGCTACCCCTTCGCCGCCCACCTCTGGATCACGACGTCCCCCGCCGCCTCTGGGCCGGACGCGACCTAGCGCCGGTGCAGCCGGTCCCCGCCCGCCAGGATCGCCGCCGCCAGGGCGTCCGCCGCGCCCTGGGCGGCGGTGCGGCGGTGGCCGTGGACCAGCACGAAGTCGACCCGGCCCAGCTCCGGCAGCCCGGCCCGGTCCGGCACCCGTACGAGACCCGGCGGGATCAGCCCCCGCGAGTGCGCCATCACCCCGAGCCCGGCACGCGCGGCGGCGATCAGCCCGTTGAGGCTGCCGCTGGTGCACACGATCCGCCACTCGCGCCCCTGCCGCTCCAGCGCCTCCAGTGCCAGGGCCCTGGTGATGCCCGGCGGCGGATAGACGATCAACGGCACCGCACGGTCCGGCTCCAGGCGCAGCCGTTCCGCGCCGATCCACACCAGCCGGTCGTGCCAGACCAGCTCGCCCCGCGGTTCCTCCGGGCGTCGCTTGGCCAGCACCAGGTCCAGCTTTCCGGCCGCCAACTGCTCGTGCAGCGTGCCGGAGAGCTCGACCGTCAGCTCCAGGTCGACTTCGGGGTGGTCGTAGCGGAAGCCCTCCAGGATCTCCGGCAGCCGGGTCAGGACGAAGTCCTCGGACGCGCCGAAGCGGAGCCGGCCGCGCAGCCGGGTACCGGTGAAGAACGCCGACGCCTGCTCGTGCACCTCCAGGATGCGGCGGGCGAAACCGAGCATCGCCTCGCCGTCCTCGGTCAGCTCCACGGAGTGGGTGTCCCGGGAGAACAGCGGCCGCCCGGTGGCGTCCTCAAGCCGCCGTACGTGCTGGCTGACGGTCGACTGACGCAGTCCGAGGCGGCGGGCGGCCTGCGTGAAGCTCAGGGTCTGCGCCACCGCCAGGAACGTACGCAGATGGGAGGGGTCGTACACGCCTCCCAGGCTACCCACTGTTATCGCGGAACGTGATGACAGTCAGAGTGGTATGCCGGATTCCCGATCGCTGGTCGCCGGAGGACGATGGAGAGGGCACGTCCGTGCCGGGAACCCGAAGTTCAGCGAACGACAGCCGAGTACGACAGCGAAGTAGTGGAGCACAGTGAAACGCCTGCAATGGCCGCGTTGGATGCCGATCGCCCCGTACATCCTGCTGCTGCTCGGGACCGTGGGCCTCGCGGCTCTCCTCCCGGCGCGCGGGACGGCCTCCGACGTGGCGTCCGGTGCCTCCACGGCCGCCATCGCCTTCCTCTTCTTCCTCTACGGCGCCCGGCTGTCCACCCGTGAGGCGATGGACGGACTGAAGCACTGGCGGCTCCATGTCACCGTCCTGGCCTGCACCTTCGTCGTCTTCCCGCTGCTGGGCCTCGCCGCCCGCGGCCTGGTCCCGGTGCTGCTGACCCACCCCCTCTACCAGGGCCTGCTCTTCCTCACCCTCGTCCCGTCGACCATCCAGTCGTCGATCGCCTTCACCTCGATGGCCCGCGGCAACGTGCCCGCCGCGATCTGCGCCGGCTCCTTCTCCTCCGTCGTCGGCATCGTCCTCACCCCGCTCCTCGCGGCGGCCGTGCTCGGCAGCAGCGCGGGCGGCTTCTCCGCCGACTCGGTGGTCGAGATCGTGCTGCAGCTGCTGGTGCCGTTCGCCGCCGGGCAGCTGCTGCGCCGCTGGATCGGCGGCTTCGTCGCCCGGCACAAGAAGGTCCTCGGGCTCGTCGACCGCGGCTCGATCCTGCTGGTCGTCTACACGGCGTTCAGCGAGGGCATGGTCCAGGGCATCTGGCACCAGGTGAGCCCGGCCCGGCTGGCCGGACTGCTCGCCGTAGAGGTGGTGCTGCTGGCCGTGATGCTCGCCCTGACCTGGTACGGCGCCAAGGCACTGCGCTTCAACCGGGAGGACCGCATCGCGATCCAGTTCGCCGGCTCGAAGAAGTCCCTCGCCTCCGGGCTGCCCATGGCCAGCGTCCTGTTCGGCGCGCACGCCTCGCTGGCCGTGCTGCCGCTGATGCTCTTCCACCAGATGCAGTTGATGGTCTGCGCGGTCATCGCCAAGCGCCGGGCCCAGGACGCCGACAACGACATCGACACCGACGCCGACATCGAAACCGAGGCCGATGCCGCCGAGCCGGTCACCGCGTCGGCGCCACCCGCAGCGTCACGAACCGCGGTCGGTACAGGGACACGTTCCGGTTGAGCTGTGCCGCGGCGCCCGTGGTCTCCAGCCAGTTGACGTCGTAGCTCAGCACGAGCCGCCCCTCGCCGCTCAGTTCGGGATGTGTCTGCGGGTTGTAGGCGGCGACCTGGCCGCCCGGCGGCAGCGACGGGCTGAAGTCCTTCGTCGGCCCGTGCCACGGGCCGACGGGGGAGCAGGCCCAGTACGACGTGACGGTCGTCAGCCCGTCGGTCCCGGCCGCCATCGTGAACAGCACGTACGTCCCCCGCACCCGTGTCACCGAGAACGCGCTGCCCACCCCCTTGCGCCGCCCGTCCCCGAGCACCGCACGCGGCGCGGCCCCCGGCCCCGCCCACCGCGAGCCGTTCCAGTACCGCCAGGCCCCCGGCTCGGCGAGCCTGCCCTCCGGCACGCGCGCGACGTACGCGTGCGAGGCCGGCCGGGACGCGGCCTGACCGTCGTCGCCCCCGAAGACGTACGTCCAACCCCCCTCCTCCACCAGCGTCGTACCGAACAGCACACGCCGCGACGGATCCGGCACCAGCTGCTGGTCGAGCACCTTGACGACCGACTCGACCCGCAGATCGGGCAGCGAGAGCGTGGCGACCTCGGTGGCGGTGGGCACCCCGTAGATCCACGGGGCCTGCCCGGCCGTACGCACCCACAACAACACCCGTACGACCTGCTCGTCCGCGCCGGGGGAGCGGGGCTCGACACGGGCCGCGACCGGCCAGCGCCACTGGTTCGGGGCGGGGTCCGGGAACAGAGGGGCGGCGAGTGTGCGCTCCAGGCGTCCGTCGCGCATGACGACCGCCGAGTTGCGGACCAGGGGAGCGGTCGTGTCCCGCCAGGTCGAGGACTCCCCGTAGGGGTTGGGCGGGGCGTACACCTGGCCGAGGTAGGTGTCCGAGAACAGCCACAGCAGCCGGCCGTCCGGCAGCCGCACCGAGTGCGTACCGTCGCCGCCGGTCCAGTCGTCGGTGCGGGACGGGTCGTCGCCGTACCGGGCGAACTCACCCGTCAGGTCGCCGTTCGCCGACCAGGACGCCACCGAGTGCGGCCGACACGCGGCACCGCCCTCCCGTTCGCCGTCGTCCGGGAGGGCGGTGAGCAGTACGGCCGCGAGAACCAGGGCCAGCAGGAGGCCGAGCCCGGTTCCCGTGCGCTGTCGTGCTCGTGCGTCGTCGGGCACGCCTGGGACGTTAGTGGTCTCAGCCCACCTGGTCCATGGGCAGCCACAGGACGGTGTCCGACGTGGCCGAACCCTTACGGGCAGCGGCCCGCGTCGCCGCGCCGAGCTCCGCGTCGCCGACTGCCCGGCTCCACACCCGGACGTCGTCGATCGCACCGGTGAGGAAGGCCCGGCTGTCCATGCGCTGCCCGACGTGCACGCCGAACGGCGAGTTCCGGCTGACCGAACCGGCCACGTCCGTGGTGCTGATCGCCCGGCCGTCGACGAACAGCGTCAGCTCTCCGCCGCCGCGCCGCAGCGCGAGGTGGTGCCACTCGCCGTCGTTGTGGGCGCCCTCGGCCCACACGGACGAGGTACGCACCGTCCCGAGCCCCTCCCGGGTGGTGATCAGGGCACGCACCCGGTCGTTGTCGGGCTCACCGCGCAGCCACACCTGGGGCTGGGTGGATCCGATCCCGCCCATCCACAGGAACGGCTGCTCACCGGAGGCGGCGGAGTACCGGAAGAACAGCGAAACCGTGAACTCCCCCGTGCCCAGCGGCAGTCGGGACCGGTACGGCAGCCGTACGGCGTCGTCGTCGCCGTCGAACTCCATGGCCCTGCCCAGCACACCGTCCGTCACCCGGGCGCCCCCGAGGACGGTCGCCCGGGGTGCGCCCGGGGCGAGGTCCGCGGTGGTCGGGTCCGGGCCACGACGCGGCCCGAGCCAGTCCTCGGTGAAGCGGGCGAAGCGGATCTCGTCCCGCGCGTCCACGGCGCCGCCCTCGTACATCAGGCCGACCGTGGACGCGTCGATGGCCACCATGTCGGAGTAGCCCGACCAGTCCGTGGTGACGACCTTGCCGCGGTCCACGCTGTCCCAGGTGGTGCCGCCGTTCCAGGAGGACCGGATCATCATGGTCCGCCGACGGTCGGGGTCGCCGGGCGCGGACAGCAGAAGCCGGTCGCCCAGGCGGAGTGTGGCGCCCTGAACCTGGGGCGTGTAGAGGTCGGGAAGGCCCCTGAACGGCCCGGTGAAGCTGTCCCCGCCGTCCCGGCTGTACGTCTGGGAGCGATGCCCGAGATCGGTGCCGTCCTGCTCCCGCCCGCTGATGAGGATGGTGCCGTCCGCCCGCTCGGTGAGGGTCACCTCGGACGGCTTCTGCCGGAAGGTGCGGTCGGCGGCGGAGATGGCCCACGAGTCGGTGGCGCCGATCCGCCAGCTGTCGCCGCCGTCGTCGCTGACGATGAGCGCGGCGTGGTTGGCGGTGACCCTCCCCCAGCCTTCGGCCGGGGGGACCCCCATCTCGCTTCGCTCGCCGTCCCAGGTCTCGGAGTTGACACCGAAGACCAGCCGCCCGGCGTGCTTGCCCTCGCTGAGCTGGATGCCGTGCACGGGACCCGTGGCGTACCAGGAGTTCCACTCCTCGGGCAGGATCTCGGCGCTCAGATCACGCGGCTCGGACCAGGTCGCACCGTCGTCGTCGCTGTACTGGAGATGAGGGGTGCGATCACACGGCACGGAGCAACTGCCGCTGTCCGTACGACCCGTGTTGTACGTCTCCGCCAGCAGGATCCGCCCGGTCTCACGGTCCACGACGGGCGCCGGGTTGCCGTGCGTGTCGCCGTCGCCCTCGTTGACGACGTGGAGCGGTCCCCAGGTGCGGCCACCGTCCGTGGACCGCTTGAGTACGAGGTCGATGTCGGCGGCGTCCCCGCAGTTCAGCACCCGCCCCTCGGCGAACGCCAGCAGCGTGCCGGCCTTGGTCTTCACGATCGCCGGGATACGGAAGCAGGCGTACCCGGGATCCTGGTCGGCCCTGAAGAGGACCTGCTGCTCGAACGGCGTTGTCGTGGTGGCCGGTTGGGACTCGGCCGGAACCGATATCGCGGCCGTCGCCGTGAGGGCGACGGCCGCGACCAGGGCAGCTCTGAGACGTGCGCGAACTCTTGACGGCATGGTGCGGCCCGCCCTTCATCGTCTGGTCATGTGTCCAGGCATCTGAACATCCGGACATCCCACGTCCAAGGTGCGCATCACAGACGTTAGTTGGGCTATCGCACACATCACAAGAACCGTGCACGTGTCAGCTCACGGATGGAGTACTGCTTTCCCCCGGTTGGCCCGCACCTCGATGGTCGCGCGCGCCGCAGCCGACCAGCCCACACCGACACCGGGTGAGCGCC
>CBFGZZ010000141.1:0-20392 GCA_965653385.1 uncultured Streptomyces sp.
GGGCGGACCGGGCGGACGACGACACCGTCGAGGCCCGTGAGCAGGCCCGCACCACCAAGATCGGCGCCGCCGACGCCATCGCCGCCGCGCTCAAGCACACGCCGGGCACCGCCGTCTCCGCCGACCTGGACGACGACGGCTCAGGCGCCTGGGAGGTGAACGTCGTCAAGGGCGACGGCACCGACTACGACGTCCGGGTCTCCGCCGACAACGGCAAGGTCCTCGGCGCCCAGCGCGACACCGATGACGACAACGACGGCCGGGAGGACCTCGCCGCGCTGAAGGGCGCGAGCGTGGACGCCCGTGAGGCCGCCGAGGCCGCGGCCGCGAACGGCACCGTCACCGACGTCGACCTCGACGACGACGGCCCCGCCGCCTGGAGCGTGGAGACCACCAAGGGCGAGTGGAAGGTCGACCTCAAGACGGGCAAGGTCACCCAGGACCAGGACGACCGCGACGGCGACGACGACGGCGACGACGACTGACGCCGGAAAGACCGCACCGCACTCCCGCGACACCCCGGCGCGACGACACGTCAGGCCGCCCGGACCACACCCCCGTCCCCCACCTCCCCCGCTTCCTCTTCCTCAGGGGCGCCCCCGTCACGGGTGGCGCCCCTCGCCACGGCCAGGGCCGCGAGCAGCGTCACCGCGCCGGTCGCCGCGAAGCACCACCCCGTCGGCAGCCGTCCGACCAGTAGCCCGGCGGCCGCGGTGCCTGCCGTACTCCCGGCGTTGACCGCCGTGTTCACCCAGGCCCCCGCCCGGACCCGGGTCTCGGGTGCGGTGGCCTCGTCGGCGACGAGATACGCGGTGGTGATGGCCGGGGCCACGAAGAACCCGGCGATCACCATGGCCGTGGTGAGCGTGCCGAGCCCCGGCGCCAGTCCCGCGCCGAACATCGCCAGCCCCAGGCCGAGGGCCGGCAGGGCCAGTCGCAGCCCTGCCGGAATCCGCCATGTGACGGCCCCGTTGGCGAGCCCTCCGACGGCGCTTCCGGCCGACAGGGCGGCCAGCACCCAGGCCGCGCTCCCACCGCCGTGGCCCCGCCCGTCGGCGAACGCCACGACCAGCAGCTCGACGGCGCCGAGCGCGAGCCCGACGCCCACGGCGGCGATCACGGGCCGCCGGATCCCGCTCAGCACGCGACGCCGGCCCGGGCCGCGCGCCTTCACCCTCGCGTCGCCGGGCGTCAGGTCCCCCACCACGGGCGAGGACACGAACCCGGCCGTCCCGGCCGCGATGAGCACCGCCCCGACGACGATCCCGAGGGCGGGCGGAGCGAACCCGACGACCATGCCGACCAGCAACGGGCCCAAGACGAAGAGCAGTTCCTCGGCGACGGCGTCCAGGCTGTAGGCGCGCCGCACCAGTGCCCGGTCGCCGGCGATCCTCCCCCACACGGCCCGCATCGTCGGCCCCAGCGGGGGCGTACAGGCGCCGGCGGCGGCGCCCACGACGCCCAGCACGAGCGGTGAGGCATCCTGAGGGCGCCAGACGGCCGCGGTCAGCAACCCGAGTAACGCGATGTAGGCCGCGGCCATCGGCACGAGCGCCCGGCGCGGTCCGTGCCGATCGATGAGCGCCGCCCTCGCGGGCGACAGGAAGACGCTGGTCGCGGCGAACAGCGCCATCACGGTGCCCGCCACCGCGTACGACCCCAAGGTGCGGGTCACGGCGAGCATCATGGCCAGCGGGACGACGCCGTACGACAGCCTGCCGAGCAGGGCGGCGGCGAAGGTTCGGCGGGCATGCGGGATCCGGAGAACGGCGGCGTACGAAGGCCGCGCCACTGATGTGGAAGACACGGGGATTCCTCGACTCGAGGCGGAAAAGGGGACGCCCAGGCGCCACGCCGGTCACGACCGAGCGGCCGTGCACCGTACGCGGGCGGGGCGTGCCCTATGCCAAGAGGAGGTACATGCGGATCAACCTAGCAGCGCGACACCGGAGTTGACCACGCCCTCAGAGGCGCGGGGAACTGCGCGACCAGCCACGCCGGACCAGCGGACGAAGGTCGGCACACCGCGGCACATTCAAAAGCTCTCAGGCCTGAGTGAGCCCCGCCACCAGTTCGTCCGCCGCGCGGTACGGGTCCAGTTCACCGGTGACGATCTTCTCCGCCAGGGCCGCGAGGCGGCGGTCACCGTGCAGGTCGGCGATCCGCTCGCGCAGGGCCGTGACGGCGATGGTCTCGACCTCCCGGGCGGCGCGGGCGCGGCGGCGTTCGGCCAGGACTCCGCGCTCGTCCATCCACGCCCGGTGCTTCTCCAGGGCTTCCAGGACCTCGTCGACGCCCTCGCCGCGCGCGGCGACCGTCTTGACGATCGGGGGGCGCCAGTCGCCGGGGCCGCGGGACTCGCCGAGGCCGAGCATGTGGTTGAGCTCGCGGGCGGTGGCGTCGGCGCCGTCCCGGTCGGCCTTGTTGACGACGTAGACGTCGCCGATCTCCAGGATGCCGGCCTTCGCCGCCTGGATGCCGTCGCCCATGCCCGGGGCGAGCAGGACCACGCTCGTGTCCGCCTGCGAGGCGATCTCCACCTCCGACTGGCCCACGCCCACCGTCTCGACGAGGATCACGTCGCAGCCCGCCGCGTCCAGGACGCGGATCGCCTGCGGGGCGGCCCAGGCGAGACCGCCCAGGTGGCCGCGGGTGGCCATCGAGCGGATGTAGACGCCGGGGTCGGAGGCGTGGTCGGACATCCGGACGCGGTCGCCGAGGAGGGCGCCGCCGGAGAAGGGCGAGGACGGGTCGACGGCCAGGACGCCGACCCTTTTGCCCTGCTTGCGGTACGCCGTCACCAGCGCCGAGGTCGAGGTGGACTTGCCGACACCCGGTGAGCCCGTCAACCCGACCACGTACGCGTTGCCCGTCAGCGGCGCCAGTGCCGCCATGACCTCCCGCAGCTGCGGGGACGCCCCCTCCACCAGGGAGATCAGCCGGGCCACGGCCCGCGGCCGGCCTTCCCTGGCCTGGGCCACCAGGGTGGAGACGTCCTGCATCACAGCTCCGTTCACGAAAGAGGTCCTACGGGTCCTGCCAGGAGAACTCAGGCCTTGGGTACCCGCACGATCAGCGCGTCACCCTGGCCACCGCCGCCGCACAGCGCGGCCGCGCCGACGCCGCCGCCCCGCCGCTTGAGCTCCAGGGCCAGGTGCAGGACGAGCCGCGCACCCGACATACCGATCGGGTGACCCAGGGCGATGGCCCCACCGTTGACGTTCACCCTTTCCGGGGACACTCCGAGGTCCTTCATTGACTGCACCGCGACGGCGGCGAAGGCCTCGTTGATCTCGATCAGGTCGAGGTCGGAGACCTCCAGGCCCTCCTTCTTCAGGGCGTGGGCGATGGCGTTGGACGGCTGGGACTGCAGGCTGTTGTCCGGGCCCGCCACATTGCCGTGGGCGCCGATCTCGGCGATCCAGTCCAGGCCGAGCTCCTGCGCCTTGGCCTTGCTCATGACGACGACCGCGGCGGCACCGTCCGAGATCTGGGACGACGTCCCCGCCGTGATCGTGCCGTCCTTGGTGAACGCCGGGCGCAGCTTGCCCAGCGACTCCGCGGTGGTCTCGGCACGGATGCCCTCGTCCTTGCTGAAGACGACGGGCTCGCCCTTGCGCTGCGGGATCTCGATCGGGGTGATCTCGGCCTCGAAGATGCCGTTCTTCTGGGCGGCGGCCGCGCGCTGGTGGGACTGGGCGGCGATCTCGTCCTGCTCGGGACGCCGGATGCCGAGACGGGTGTTGTGCTTCTCCGTGGACTCGCCCATGGCGATGCCCTCGAAGGAGTCGGTCAGACCGTCGTACGCCATCGCGTCGAGCATCTCGATCGCGCCGTACTTGAAGCCCTCGCGGGACTTCGGCAGCAGGTGCGGGGCGTTGGTCATGGACTCCTGGCCGCCCGCGACGATCACGTCGAACTCGCCGGCGCGGATCAGCTGGTCGGCGAGCGCGATGGCGTCGAGGCCGGACAGACACACCTTGTTGACGGTGAGCGCCGGGACGTTCATCGGGATGCCGGCCTTCACGGCGGCCTGGCGCGCCGGGATCTGGCCCGCGCCGGCCTGGAGCACCTGGCCCATGATCACGTACTGCACCTGGTCGCCGCCGATTCCCGCACGGTCGAGGGCGGCCTTGATCGCGAAGCCGCCGAGGTCGGCTCCGGAGAAGGACTTCAGTGAACCGAGCAACCGTCCCATGGGCGTACGCGCGCCCGCGACGATCACAGAGGTAGTTCCAGAAGACATGAGGTGCGATCCCCTTCCAGCTGGACAGCCGAGGAGTGAACGAGGGTTTACTTCGAATGTACTGAGTGGCACTCCGTGCCGTCACCGGGCCGTCGGTGTGATCGCGCGCACGTTGCGTAACCACCTCCGGGGCGCTGCACTGAATTCCATGCTGACGCGAATCGACCACATCGGGATCGCCTGTTTCGACCTCGACAAGACCGTGGAGTTCTACCGGGCCACGTACGGCTTCGAGGTGTTCCACTCCGAGGTCAACGAGGAGCAGGGCGTCCGCGAGGCCATGCTCAAGATCAACGACACCTCCGACGGCGGTGCCTCCTACCTGCAGCTTCTCGAGCCCACCCGCCCGGACTCCACCGTGGCCAAGTGGCTCGACAAGAACGGCGAGGGCGTCCACCACATCGCTTTCGGTACGGCGGACGTGGACGGCGACGCCGCCGACATCAAGGACAAGGGCGTACGCGTTCTGTACGAAGAGCCCCGCCGCGGCTCCATGGGGTCACGAATCACCTTCCTGCACCCGAAGGATTGCCATGGCGTACTGACAGAACTGGTCACTTCGGCGCCTGTTGAGTCACCTGAGCACTGACCCCCGTACATATGGGCCGGTAGGGTTGGGGGCGGTCGCCGCTCAGTCCAGGGTGACCCGGCCCCTCCGTCAAAGGTGGGACCGTTTCCGGGGTCCGGGTTTCGGGGGACGAGGGTGGGGCAACAGCCCGTGCTCCGCCGTTGATCTGACACCATTCCCCGGGGGCCCCGTTCGGCGGATGGACGGTGCTCGTATGGAGAGACTTGCGACCAGGGGACGGATGGGACCGCGCAGTGCGGGGCTACGAACGCCAGGAGCGAGAGCCGGCGGCTGACGTCGACCACCTCTCTCGGTTCGAGGCCGAGATGGATCGGCTGAAGACCGAGCGGGAGAAGGCGATCCAGCACGCCGAGGACCTCGGCTACCAGGTCGAGGTGCTGCGCGCCAAGCTGCACGAGGCGCGGCGGACCATCATGTCCCGGCCCGCCTTCGACGGCGGCGACATCGGCTACCAGGCCGAGCAGCTGTTGCGGAACGCGCAGGTCCAGGCCGACCAGCTGCGCCAGGAGGCCGAGCGCGAGCTGAGTCAGGCCCGGGCGCAGACCCAGCGGATCCTTCAGGAGCACGCCGAGCAGGCCGCCCGGCTCCAGGCCGAGCTGCACCAGGAGGCGGTGACCCGCCGCCAGCAGCTGGACCAGGAGCTGGCCGAGCGGCGGCAGACCGTCGAGTCGCACGTCAACGAGAACGTGGCCTGGGCGGAGCAGCTGCGGGCCCGCACCGAGCAGCAGGCCCGTCGGCTCCTCGACGAGTCGCGCACCGAGGCCGAGCAGGCCATGGCGACCGCGCGCGCCGAGGCCGAGCGGCTCACCAGCGAGGCCCGCCAGCGGCTCACCAGCGCGGCCGAGGAGGCCCGCACGGAGGCCGAGCAGATCCTGCGCCGCGCGCGGACGGACGCCGAGCGGCTGCTGAACGCCGCCTCGACGCAGGCCCAGGAGGCCACCGACCACGCCGAACAGCTGCGCAGCTCCACGGCGACCGAGTCGGACGCCGCCCGCCGGCAGGCCACCGAGCTCAGCCGGGCCGCCGAGCAGCGCATGGCGGAGGCCGAGGAGGCGCTGCGCAAGGCGCAGTCCGAGGCCGAGAAGCTGGTCGCCGAGGCGAAGACGGCCGCCGAGAAGGCGCTCTCCAGCGCCGAGTCGGCCAACGAGCAGCGCACGCGTACGGCGAAGGAGCAGGTCGCCCGGCTGGTCAGCGAGGCCACCAAGGAGGCCGAGAGCACCAAGGCGGACGCCGAGCAGGTCGTCGCGGACGCCCGCGCCGAGGCCGAGAAGATCGTCGCCGAGGCCGCGGAGAAGGCCCGCACGATCACCGCCGAGGAGAGCGCGACGCAGCTGTCCAAGGCGGCCAAGACCGCCGAGGACGTCCTCAACAAGGCGCAGGAGGACGCGCAGAACACCACCAAGGCGGCGGCCGAGGAGGCCGAGCGGATCCGTACGGAGGCCGAGGCCGAGGCGGACCGGCTGCGCTCCGAGGCGCATGACATCGCCGAGCAGCTCAAGGGCGCGGCGAAGGACGACACCAAGGAGTACCGCGCCAAGACGGTCGAACTCCAGGAGGAGGCCCGCCGGCTGCGCGGGGAGGCCGAGCAGCTGCGCTCCGAGGCGGTCGCCGAGGGCGAGAAGATCCGCGCGGAGGCCCGCAAGGAGGCCGTCCAGCAGATCGAGGAGGCGGCCAAGACCGCCGAGGAGCTGCTGTCCAAGGCCAAGCAGGACGCGGACGAGCTGCGTCAGAAGGCCACGACGGACAGCGAGAAGGTCCGTACCGAGGCCATCGAGCGGGCGACGACGCTGCGCCGGCAGGCCGAGGAGACCCTGCAGCGCACCCGCCAGGAGGCCGAGCGGCACCGCGAGGAGGTCGTCGAGCAGGCCGAGGGCATCAAGTCCGACGCCGAGCGGGCCGCGCGGGAACTGCACGAGGAGACCGAGCGGGCCATAGAGGCCCGCCGCACCGAGGCCGCCGAGGAGCTGACGCGGCTCCAGACCGAGGCCGAGCAGCGGCTCACGGCGGCCGAGCAGGCGCTGACCGACGCCCGCGAGGAGGCCGCGCGCATCCGGCGTGAGGCGGCCGAGGAGACCGACCGGCTGCGCGCCGAGTCCGCCGAGCGGATCCGTACGCTCCAGCAGCAGGCCGAGGAGGAGGCCGACCGGCTGCGTGACGAGGCCGCGTCGGACGCGTCCGCGTCCCGTGCCGAGGGCGAGGCCATCGCCGTACGCCTCAGGTCGGAGGCCGCGGCCGAGGCCGAGCGGCTGAAGTCGGAGGCGCAGGACACCGCCGACCGGGTCCGTGCGGAGGCGCAGGCCGCCGCCGAGCGGCTCGCCACGGAGGCGTCCGAGACGCTGGCCGCCGCGCAGGAGGAGGCCGCCCGGCGCCGTCGCGAGGCCGAGGAGACCCTCGGTTCCGCCCGCCAGGAGGCCGACCAGGAGCGTGAGCGGGCCCGCGAGCAGAGCGAGGAGCTGCTGGCCTCCGCGCGCAAGCGGGTGGAGGAGGCGCAGACCGAGGCGGTGCGGCTGGTCGAGGAGGCCGACCGGCGCGCCACGGAGATGGTGTCGGCGGCCGAGCAGCACGCCCAGCAGGTCCGCGACTCCGTGTCCGGGCTGCACGAGCAGGCCCAGGAGGAGATCGCCGGGCTGCGCAGTGCCGCCGAGCACGCGGCGGACCGTACCCGCCGGGAGGCGCAGGAGGAGGCGGACCGGGTCCGCTCCGACGCCTACGCCGAGCGGGAGCGGGCCAGCGAGGACGCGGGCCGTATCCGGCGCGAGGCGAACGAGGAGTCCGAGGCCGCGAAGTCCCTCGCCGAGCGGACGGTCGGGGAGGCCATCGCCGAGGCGGAGCGGCTGCGGTCGGACGCCGCCGAGCACGCCCAGCGGGTGCGTACGGAGGCGTCGGACGCCATCGCCGAGGCCGACCAGGCCGCGTCGCGCACCCGGGCCGACGCCCGCGAGGACGCCAACCGGATCCGCTCGGACGCGGCGACGCAGGCCGACACCCTCATCACCGAGGCTCGCAACGAAGCCGAGCGGCTCCAGTCGGAGACGGTCGCGGAGGCCGACCGGGTGCGCACCGACGCGCTCGCCAAGGCCGAGAAGCTGGTCGGGGACGCCACGTCGGAGGCGGAGCGGCTGCGCGCCGAGGCCGCCGAGACGGTGGGGTCGGCCCAGCAGCACGCCGAGCGGGTGCGCGGCGACTCCGAGCGCGTCAAGGCCGAGGCGGCCGCGGAGGCGGAGCGGCTGGTCAACGCGGCGCGCGAGGAGGCCGAGCGCACTCTCGAAGAGGCCCGCAAGGACGCCGGCAAGCGACGCCAGGACGTGGCCGAGCAGGTCGACAAGCTCATCACGGAGACCACGGCCGAGGCGGACAAGCTGCTCACCGAGGCGCAGGCGCAGGCGCACAAGACGACCGCGGACGCCGAGGCGCAGGCCGACACCATGGTGGGCGCCGCCCGCAAGGAGGCCGACCGGCTGGTCTCCGAGGCGACGGTCGAGGGCAACTCGATGGTGGAGAAGGCCCGTACGGACGCGGACGAGCTGCTCGTCGGCGCCCGCCGGGACGCCACCTCGATCAGGGAGCGCGCGGAGGAGCTGCGCGACCGCATCACGACCGAGATCGAGGAGCTGCACGAGCGGGCCCGCCGCGAGTCGGCCGAGACGATGAAGTCGGCCGGCGACCGCTGCGACGCGCTCATCAAGGCCGCCGAGGAGCAGTTGGCCAAGGCCCAGGCGAAGGCGAAGGAGCTGGTCTCGGAGGCCAACTCCGAGGCGGGCAAGGTCCGTATCGCCGCCGTGAAGAAGGCCGAGGGGCTGCTGAAGGAGGCCGAGCAGAAGCGGTCCACCCTGATCCGGGAGTCCGAGGAGCTCAAGGCCGAGGCGATCCGCGAGGCAAGGCGCACGGTCGAGGAGGGCAAGCGCGAGCTGGAGGTCCTGGTCCGGCGCCGCGAGGACATCAACGCCGAGATCTCCCGTGTCCAGGACGTCCTGGAGGCGCTCGAGTCCTTCGAGGCGCCGTCCGCGGCGAAGGACGGCGGAGTCAAGGCGGGTGCGACAGTGGGAGCACCTCGATCGGGTGGCAAGTCGTCAGACAGCTAGCGAAGCGGGAGCGTTCGGGTGTCTCCTGGGGCCTTTGACCAAGTTTTTGGCAAGCCGTCCGACGGTTAGCCACTCAAAAGGGGTCTCATTCTCCAGATCAAACACGTATCCGCTCGATGACACACCGCTTCGGCCCCTAGGATTCCCCTTATCACCTCACCGGTCTCATTCGACAGGAACCCCATGAGCGACACTTCCCCCTACGGCTTCGAGCTTGTGCGGCGTGGGTACGACCGCGCTCAGGTGGACGAACGGATCTCCAAGCTCGTCTCCGACCGTGACAGCGCTCTCGCCCGCATCACCGCTCTGGAAAAGCGCATCGAGGAGCTCCACCTCGAGACGCAGAACGCCCAGGCCGCCGTGACCGACGCAGAGCCGTCGTACGCGGGCCTCGGCGCGCGTGTCGAGAAGATCCTCCGCCTCGCCGAGGAAGAGGCCAAGGATCTGCGCGAGGAGGCCCGCCGCGCCGCCGAGCAGCACCGCGAGCTCGCCGAGTCGGCGGCCCAGCAGGTCCGCAACGACGCAGAATCGTTCGCTGCGGAGCGCAAGGCCAAGGCCGAGGACGAAGGCGTCCGGATCGTCGAGAAGGCCAAGAGCGACGCCTCCCAGCTGCGCTCCGAGGCGCAGAAGGACGCGCAGTCCAAGCGCGAGGAGGCGGACGCCCTCTTCGAGGAGACCCGTGCGAAGGCCGCGCAGGCCGCCGCCGACTTCGAGACGAACCTCGCCAAGCGCCGCGAGCAGTCCGAGCGCGATCTGGCGTCGCGTCAGCAGAAGGCGGAGAAGCGTCTCGCGGAGATCGAGCACCGCGCGGAGCAGCTGCGTCTGGAGGCGGAGAAGCTGCGCACCGACGCCGAGCGCCGGGCTCGCCAGACGGTGGAGACGGCCCAGCGTCAGGCCGAGGACATCGTGGCGGACGCCAACGCCAAGGCCGACCGCATCCGTTCGGAATCCGAGCGCGAGCTCGCGGCGCTCACCAACCGCCGCGACAGCATCAACGCTCAGCTGACGAACGTCCGCGAGATGCTGGCGACGCTCACGGGCGCCGCGGTGGCCGCCGCCGGCACCCCGGCCGAGGACGAGCCGATCACCCGTGGGGTTCCCGCCCAGCAGACCCGGTAACGATCCGGCGCACATCTGCTGAATTTCGGCAAAGCCCTCTGCCACTGGGGTGGCAGAGGGCTTTGTCCCGTTTTAGCGTGGGCGGCATGATCGAGCTCGAGGGGCTGACCAAGCGGTACGGCGAGAAGGTTGCGGTCAACAACCTCACCTTCACCGTCAGACCGGGCGTCGTCACCGGCTTTCTCGGCCCCAACGGCGCCGGGAAGTCCACGACGATGCGGATGATCCTCGGCCTCGACCACCCCACCGCCGGCCAGGTCCGTATCGACGGCAAGCGCTACGACCAGCTCAAGGACCCGCTGACGTACATCGGCGCGCTGCTGGAGGCCAAGGCCTGGCACGGCGGGCGCAGCGCGTTCAACCATCTGCTGTGCCTCGCGCAGAGCAACGGCATCGCGACGAACCGGGTGCGCGAGGTGCTGGAGACGGTCGGGCTGACGGCGGTCGCGAAGAAGAAGACCAAGGGCTTCTCGATGGGCATGGGCCAGCGGCTCGGTATCGCGGGCGCGCTGCTCGGCGATCCGCGGATCCTGATGTTCGACGAGCCGGTCAACGGGCTCGACCCCGAGGGCATCCACTGGATCCGGAACCTGATGAAATCGCTGGCCGCCCAGGGGCGGACCGTGTTCGTCTCCTCGCATCTGATGAGCGAGATGGCCCTGACCGCCGACCACCTGGTGGTGATCGGGCAGGGGCGGCTGCTCGCCGACACGTCCATGGCCGACTTCATCGAGCGGAACTCGCGGTCGTACGTCCGGATCCGCGCCCCGCAGCGGGAGCTGCTGCTCGACGTCCTGCAGACGGCCGGGATCACGGCGGTTCAGACCGGGGACGGGGCGCTGGAGGTCGACGGCAGCAAGGCCGAGCAAATCGGTGAGCTGGCGGCGCGGCACGGGGTGGTGCTGCACGAACTGAGCCCGCAACAGGCCTCCCTGGAGGAGGCGTTCATGCAGCTGACCGCGGAATCGGTGGAGTACCACGCGCACGCCGACGCCCTGCCCGGCGGACAGCAGCAGCCACCGCGGCGGCAACAGCAGCCGTGGGGCAGCGAGTGGAGGAGGAGCTGAGCATGGCAGCCACCCAGGTCGTCCGCTCCGAATGGACCAAGATCCGGTCCGTGGCCTCCACCGTATGGACGCTGTCCCTCGCCGTGGTGGTCACCATCGCCCTCGGAATGCTGATCTCGGGCCTGTCGGCGAACGAGTTCGACAACATGAGCGAGCGGGACAGGCTCTCCTTCGATCCGACGTTCATCAGTTTCGCCGGGATGAGCCTCGGTCAGCTCGCGCTGATCGTGTTCGGCGTGCTCGTGGTGTCGAACGAGTACAGCACCGGCATGATCCGCACATCCCTGGCCGCAGTGCCCCGGCGCGGGACGTTCCTGGCCAGCAAGATCGCGGTGGCGACCGGCCTCGCGCTCGTCGTCGGCCTGGCCACCAGCTTCGTCACCTTCTTCCTGGGCCAGGCGATGCTCGGCGACCACCGGGCGGAGATCGGCGATCCGGGGGTGCTGCGGGCGGTGATCGGCGGCGGGCTCTACATGACCCTCATCGCGATGTTCTCGATGGGCGTCGCCGCGATGCTGCGCTCGCCGATGCTGTCGCTGGGCATCCTGATGCCGTTCTTCTTCCTGGTCTCCAACATCCTCGGCAACGTCTCGGCGACCGAGAAGATCGGCCGCTATCTGCCCGACCAGGCCGGCAGCAGGATCATGCAGGTGGTCACCCCGATCGACGACGACAAGCCGTACGGCCCCTGGGGCGGCCTCGGGATCATGGTGCTGTGGGTGATCGCGGCACTCCTGGGCGGTTACCTCGCGCTCAAGAAGCGGGACGCCTAGCGGGGCGGGTGGCGGAACGCGGGGGCCGCTGGAGAGCCGTCGGCGCGCGAAGTTTTGCCTGCCCTTGGGTGGAACCGTCAGCGCCTAGGTATCCTCCTAACCCTTACGGGGGGCGTGTGCCCTGCTGTCCTGATCCTTTCGATGGGTGCGGAGCATGATCGAAGCAGTCGGCCTGACCAAGCGCTACGGCGACAAGACCGCTGTGTACAACTTGTCCTTCCAGGTGCGGCCCGGTTCCGTCACCGGCTTCCTGGGCCCCAACGGCTCGGGCAAGTCGACGACGATGCGGATGATCCTCGGCCTGGACAACCCGACCGCGGGACGCGTCACGATCGGCGGCTACCCGTACCGCAGGCTGCCCAACGCCCCCCGCCAGGTCGGCGCCCTGCTGGACGCCAAGGCCGTGCACGGCGGCCGGGCCGCCCGCAGCCACCTGCTGTCCCTCGCCCAGCTGTCCGGCATCCCGGCTCGGCGCGTGGACGAGGTGCTGGGCGTGGTCGGCCTCCAGGACGTGGCCGGCAAGCGATCCAAGGGCTTCTCGCTCGGCATGGGCCAGCGGCTCGGCATCGCCGCCGCGCTGCTCGGCGACCCGCAGGTGCTGCTGTTCGACGAGCCGGTCAACGGCCTCGACCCCGAGGGCATCCTCTGGGTGCGCAATCTGATGAAGTCGCTGGCGGCCGAGGGCCGTACCGTCTTCGTCTCCTCGCACCTCATGAGCGAGATGGCGCTGACCGCCGACCACCTGATCGTGATCGGGCGCGGCCAGTTGCTCGCCGACATGAGCGTCAAGGACTTCATCGCAGCCAACTCCGCGGGCTTCGCCCGGGTGCGTACGCCGGACACCGAGCCGCAGCTGCGCGAGAAGCTGTCCGCGGCGCTGACCGAGGCGGGCGGGCATGTGCTGCCCGAGCAGGACGGCGCGCTGCGCGTGACCGGGCTGCCGCTGCCCCGCATCAGCGACCTCGCGCACGACACGGACGTACGGCTGTGGGAGCTTTCGCCGCACCAGGCCTCGCTGGAGGAGGCGTACATGCGGATGACGCAGGGCGCGGTCGACTACCGCTCGACGACCGACCAGAAGGCCGGGCTGATGCAGCAGCTGCCGCCGGGTGCGCAGCCGCCGATGCCGGTGCCGGGGCAGGGCCAGCCCGGCTGGTACGCCCCGCCGCCGCCCCAGCAGGGCGGGCAGCCGTTCGCCGCGCCGCAGGGGCAGCCGGGGCCGTACGGCGGCCCTGGCGCGCCCGCCGCGGCGCCGGGGGCGGATGCGCCCAACCCGTACGCCCAGCAGGCGCCCGAGGCGCCGGCTCAGCCCCCTGCCGCACCGCCGCAGGCCCCGGACCAGCCGTCCGCCGAGCCCGCACCCTCCGCCCCTGCCGCCCTGACCAAGCCCGAGGACGCCCGATGAGCACGCCCCAGCCCCCGATGCCGCAGACCGCCGCACCGAACTGGCAGGCGGCGCCCGGCTCCTCGTACCCCACCTACACCTCGCCGATCCCCGTCGTGCGCACGCACCTCGGGCACGCGCTCGCCTCGGAGTGGACGAAGATCCGGTCGGTGCGCTCGACGATCTGGACGCTCGGCGTGTTCGTGCTGCTCGTCGTCGGCATCGGTCTGTCGGTCGCCGCGCTGATCGCCGGCAACGCCTCGGAAGGCAGCCTGAGCAAGGAGAACCCGCTGTCGTTCGGGTTCTTCGGGCTGCTGCTCGGCAGCATGTGCATCATCACGCTCGGCGTGCTGACCACCGCCTCGGAGTACGGCACCGGCATGATCCGGACCACGATGACCGCATGCCCGTCCCGTGGCCGGGTGCTGGTGGCGAAGTCGATCGTGTTCTTCGCGGTCGCGTTCGTGGTGACGCTGGCGTCGGCCCTGCTCGTCGCCCTCGTCGACGTGTCCATGCTGGACGCGCGGGAGCCGAGCGGTGAGGAGTGGCTGAAGGGCACGGTCGGTATCTCGCTCTACATGGCGTTGCTCGGCCTGCTCTCGCTCGTCGTCGGCTCGATCATCCGGCACTCGGCGGGCGCGATCACGATCATGATCGGTGTGCTGCTGGCCCCGCTGGTCATCGCGCTGTTCATGTTCTCGGAGTCCCTGCGCGGCCTCCAGGAAGCCCTGTTCCAGTACTCGATCCCGAGCCAGCTCGGCGTCTTCTACTCCCAGTCCCTCACCGGCTCGGGCCCATCCGGCTGGGACCCCCTGTGGATCATGCTCGGTGTGACCGCGGCCGCCTTCGCCGGCGCCTACGCCCTCCTGGAGAAGCGGGACGTCTGACCCGAAACCTCTAGAACTTCGGCGCGTTACGGGACCGCTGCACCCGCGTGGTGCGGCGGTCCTTGGCGTTCCAGCAGGCCTTGTGCCAGTGACGGCGGTCGTCGACGCCCGCGTGGGCCGGCCAGGCGACGACGTGCGGGACGCCGTCCGGGATCAGTTGGTCGCAGCCGGGGCAGCGGTACGCCTTGCCCTGGGCGCTCGCGCCCGCCACATGCCGTACGTTCCAGTCGTCGCCCTGCCAGTCCTCCGTGGACTGCCAGCCGCCGTAGCGGCCGGAGCGGTCGTCCTCGGCGCTGTGTCCGGACGAGCCGGCTCCCTTGGGTCGGTTGCGACGCGGGGACACGGAACACCTCACGGGGCTATACAGGATGCGGGGGCCATGTCCAGCCTACGCGGCGCGGACCGGGGTAGCCGTACGGCACCAATCCCCACAAGTCCCCCACGCCGGCGATCGATTCTGCAGACAATCCGCAAATCTCTTCGTCAAGCCGTGTCCTCGGCACGTGTCAGACGGTTATGCCGGGTGGGGGAGCTCCGCGTCGGAGCCAAGGAAGCAGGAAAAGTCAATGCACGTAGGTAGTTTCGTGTTGGCGGCCCGGTTCCCGGGACAGGGCGAGGGGGAGGCACTGCACCGCGCGGTCCGCTCCGCCGAGGTCGCCGAGGAAGCAGGGCTCGACACCGCCTGGGTGGCCGAGCACCACTTCGTGCCGTACGGCACCTGTCCGTCCGCGATCACCCTGGCCGCCTTACTGCTCGGCCGTACCCGACGGCTGAGGGTCGGTACGGCGGTCAGCGTGCTGCCCACCACTCACCCGGTGGCCCTCGGCGAGCAGGCCGCGCTGCTGCACATCACCTCCGGCGGGCGGTTCTCGCTGGGTGTGGGGCGCGGTGGCCCGTGGGTCGACCTGGAGGTGTTCGGCTCGGGTCTCAAGGCGTACGAGGAGGGGTTCCCCGAATCACTCGATCTGCTGCTGCGCTGGCTGCGTGAGCCGTCGGTCGCGTCCGCCGGCGAGCGGTTCGACTTCCGCGAGGTCCCCGTCGTCCCCAGGCCGTCGGAGTGCCTCACGGACGCCGAGGGCCCCGAGGTCGTCGTCGCGTGTACGTCACCGAAGAGCGTGCGGCTGGCGGCCGAGCGCGGGCTGCCGATGCTGCTCGGCATGCATGTGGGCGACGAGGAGAAGGCCGAGATGGTCGCCCTGTGGCGGGAGCACGCCCGCGCGGCCGGGCGACCGGCCGACGAGATCCGGAGCGCGGCCCATGTGTCGGCCGGCGTCTGTCAGATCGCGGACCGGCGCACGGACGCGGTGGAGACGCTGACGAAGGCGATGCCGGGCTGGCTGCGGCAGGGACTGGAGGCCCATGTCACGGTGGACGGCCGCCATCGCGCGATGCGTGACCCGCTGGCCTACACCGAACTGCTCTGTGGACTGCACCCGGTGGGCACCCCGCGCCTCGCCGCCGACCGCCTGGCGGCGACCAGCGAACGGACCGGCATCTCCCGTTTCGCCCTGCTCGTCGAGGGCTCGGGCGACCTGGCGGCGACCGAGGAGAACGTCCGTCGACTGGGCGCCGAAGTGCTGCCGCACCTCGGCTGAAGAGCCCTGTCCCACCGTGCCGCCAGGGGGCTTGCCGCCCAGTACTTATTGCACCTCCCGCGTACGGAGCGGCAAGCAAGCGGCTTACCGCGTCAGCAGTCCCTGAGTTCCGGCGACTGGTTCAACAGTTGGTTGCGCGCCGAGGTGAAGCGGGCGAGCGTCTCGTCGACCGAGGCGTCAAGCGGGAACACCGCCACCCGGTGGCAGTTCTGGAAGGCCAGTCGCACCCCGAAGTGCCGCTGCAGCGCGCCGCGTATCGCGTCACTCGCAAGTGCACGCAGCAACTGGCCACGTGCCTGCTCGTCCGGCGGGGGCGTCTGGTTGTCGGCGAACTGACCGCCGTCGACCTTCAGCTGGGCCACCAGGGAGCTGATCATCTCCCACGCATAGGGCAGGGAGGTCCGGACGCAGTCGACGAAGGCTGCTTCATCGACCTCGCCTCGCTCGGCCTGTTCGAGTAGGGCCGGTGAGACGTCGAGCGACATGGGTTCTCCTCTCGCACCCCCACAACAGCGGGGGTTGCCTGACAGTAAGGGAGTTCGCGATACCGAACACTCTGCGTACACGCGTCGCGACCTCCCGTTTAATACGGTAGGCAACAGACGGTGACGGCACCAGGAGAATGCGTACATGGGCAGTCCTCGTTAGGCGCACAATCGGCCAGAAATGAACAGGGGCAGTCCGGGGTCATACGGACTCCCCCAGGGCGAATCGCGTCGACACCGGCCCGTCGAGTAGCGTTGCGGACCATGCGTCTCGTCATTGCCCGATGCTCCGTCGACTACGCGGGCCGGCTCACCGCCCACCTGCCCTCGGCGCCCCGTCTGATCCTGGTCAAGGCGGACGGAAGCGTCTCGATCCACGCGGACGACCGGGCCTACAAGCCCCTGAACTGGATGTCGCCGCCGTGCACCCTGAAGGAGGGTGACGGCGAGCAGAAGGATGTCTGGACCGTCACCAACAAGGGGGGCGAGAAGCTCATCATCACGATGGAGGAGATCCTCCACGACTCCTCGCACGAACTCGGCGTGGACCCCGGCCTGATCAAGGACGGCGTGGAAGCGCACCTCCAGGAACTTCTCGCCGACCGCATCGAGACCCTCGGCGAGGGCTACACGCTCATCCGCCGCGAGTACATGACGGCCATCGGCCCGGTCGACATCCTGTGCCGGGACGCCGACGGCCGGACGGTCGCGGTCGAGATCAAGCGTCGCGGCGAGATCGACGGCGTGGAGCAGCTGACGCGCTATCTGGAGCTGCTGAACCGGGACCCCCATCTCGCGCCCGTCCGCGGCATTTTCGCGGCCCAGGAGATCAAGCCGCAGGCCCGCGTCCTCGCGACGGACCGCGGGATCGGCTGCCAGGTGCTGGACTACGACGCCATGCGCGGGATCGAGGACGACAAGCTGCGGCTGTTCTGACGCGCGGCAGTTGGCAGTTCTACGACGGTGAGGGCCGGGTCCGCTGGACGGACCCGGCCCTCTTGTCTTTCGTGCGTGTCCTGAAGCGGGCCTCGGGTGCGTCAGATCACGGGGTCCGAGCCGGTGGTCGGCGTGCCGTCGTCCGAGCTCTGCGGGGCGCTCGCGGAACTGGTGGTCTCCGTGGGGCTGGAGGAGGCCGAGCCGCTGGCGGAGGTCGAGTTCGTCGGTGGTTCCGTCGGAGGGGGCGTCGGCTCGTCGGTCGGCGTCGGCTCCTCTGTCGTCGGGTCCTCCGTCGGCGTCGGCTCCTCTGTGGTCGGCTCCTCCGTCGGCGGCTTGGTCGGGGAGGTCGGCGGCTTCGTCGGCGACGACGGTGGCTTCGTCGGCGAGTTCGAGGACCCGCCGCCCGGCTTCTGCGTCCCGCTCGGATCGTCCGACGGCTCCGTCGCCCCGTCCGTCGGCGTCGGATCGTCCGACGTGCCCAACGTCCCGTCGGGGCCCGGGTCGGTCGGGCGGCTTGTGGCCGTGCCCGTGTCGCCGGAGTTCTTGCCGTCGTCGCCCTCCACCTTGTCGGCGCCGATGCCGTCGCCGCCGATGCCCTGGCTTGCGGACGGGTTGACGCCGACCTGGGTGGCCGGGTTGTCGGTGGTGTTGTCGGACGTGGCGCCGAGGGTCACCACCGTGCCGAGGACGGCCACGAGCAGGGCGCCCGAGCCGGCCGCGACGAGGTTGCGCCGGGCGAAGCCGCGGACGCCGCCGCGGCCCTTGTGCGAGGTCGCCGGGGACGGCGACGGCGACGGTGCCGAGGCACGGTGGGTGACCAGGGTCGTGGCTTCTTTGCCGGGCGGCGGGAACGCGGCGGCCGGTACGCCTCCGGGCGGCGACTGCGACTCCTCGTACCGCGCGTCCGGCACCTCCTCCCCCGCCGTCGCGCCGAACACGGCCACTCCCGGCGTCGTGCCGGAGCGGTCCGAGACCAGCGCGAGGGCGCGTCGGCCGGCGACGGTGCCGCGCTTGTCGGCGAGCGCGCCGCGCAGGCCGATGGAGGTCTCCAGCTCGGCGCGGGCCCGGTCCAGTCGGCCCCCGCAGAGCGCGAGGATGCCCAACTCGTGGTGGAAGTAGGCCTGTTCGGCGACGTCACCGGCCAGGCGGGCGGCCTCGGCGCCGGCCCGCAGCGCCCGCTCCCAGGCGCTCCAGTGCAGCCCGGCCGCGAACGCGGGTCCCGCCGTGCGGGCGAGCTGCACGGTCGGGCTCTCCTCGCCCTCGGCGGGCGCGGTCGTGCCCGGCACGAGCACGCCGAGGGCGGCGAGCACGGCGTCCGCCTCGGCGCACACGCGCTCCGGGGTGACCGAGGGGTGGCCTGCCCACCAGGCGTAGTGCTGGGCGGCGGTGAGGGCGTTGTCCTGGACGTCCTCGGCGTATCCGGCTGCCTCCAGCTGGGCCTGCACGCCGGCGGCGAGCCGGTAGCGGGAGCCAACGGCCGAGACCAGTCCGCAGTCGGCGAGCTCGCCCAGCGCGGCGTCCGCGTGGGTGTCGCCGACCAGCGCGGGCAGATGCGCCTGGTGCGGCACCTCGCCGCCGAGCGCGACGGCGAACCTCAGGGCGGTACGGGCCGAGGCGCTGAGCCGTGAGGCGAGCAGCGGCGCGGGTCCGGCCGCCTCGCCGAGGGAGGGCAGGGGTGTCTCCTCGCCGCGGTCCTCGGTGCCGTACGCCTCGTCGAAGGGCGTGTCGGCGGAGGGCGGGGTGTCCTCGAAGACGCCGTACTCGTCCACCGCGTCGGCGCCGGCCCGCAGCCGGTCCCGCTGCCGCAGCAGGGCGCCGGCCTGGACGAACCTGAGCGGCAGGCCCTCCGACTCGAACCACAGGTCGCCCGCCCAGTTCGCCTCGTCCTCGGTGAGGACCCGGCCGACCTGGCGCTCCAGGAGTTCGACGCTCGCGGCCCGGTCGAACCCGGCGAGGGCGACCTCCTCGATGCCGGAGTCGACGGACGGCGCGGGCACGTCGGGCGTGGCGCCGAGCAGGAACGCGCACTCGGGGGTGGCGTCCAGCAGCTCGTCGAGGGCGGCGCCGCCGAACTCGATGTCGTCCAGGACGACGACCGCGCCGATCTCACGCACGAGGCCGAGCAGTTCGTCCTGATCCGGGCGGTGCAGAGGGGCGCTGTAGACGGCGTAGAAGAGGTCGTACAGCAGGTCGTCCGGTGTGCGGTGGTAGCCGGTGAGCCGGACCACGCCGTCGGGGGCGAGGTCCGCGCAGTCCTCGGCGACGAGGTCGAGGAGGCTGGTGCGCCCGGCTCCCGGGGCGCCGACGAGGCGGACGGAGCGGCCGCGGGCGAGCATCCGCACCAGCTGTTCGCGCTCGTCCTGGCGGGCCAGCAGTGGCTCGGCGGGACGGGTCGGACCGGGTGGGACGGGCGGCTTGGCGGCGCGGTCGACCTCGGCGCGTTCGGCCGGGGTCAGCTTGACGGGCCGCGACGGCCGCTCCGCGGGCGGGCAGACCTCGATCTCGCTGCCGTCGACGGGGTTGACGGTGAGCAGGAAGTCGCCCGAGACCAGCTGCACGGTGCGGGCGAGTGCGGGCGCGTGCTGTCCGAAGTCGGGTGTGAGGGGATCCCTGGGCGGGCGATGGCGCGACGACTGGCCGTCACCGTCATGGCCGTACTCCTCGGGCCCCCGGTTGTTCGGGTCCATAGGTTTCAAGCCCCCCAAAAGCGTCGTGTGCGTAAGCCAAGCCCCTCCCGGCCTTGCTGCACACCGCGCTGTCGCTTCTGGTCCGGGCCCGCCGAGAAGGGTTTGTCTGGGCAGCGGGCAGCCGAACCCTAAACCTTTGCACAGTATCTACGACAGCCCGGGGTGCCGCGCCGTCCGAGACATCACAGTCTCGTGAGGATTGTGCGTGACGTGCCCTTCGCAACCGGAACGCCCGACTGTCCCGCCCCATCCGTGCCGGGTGTCACACCCGGGGCAGGGACTCCACCCCGATACCGCCCTCGATCGCCAGGATCCGGTGCAGCCGGGTGGCCACCAGCAGGCGCTGCATCTGCGGCGGTACACCGCGCAGCACCAGGCGCCGACCGCAGCGGCCGGCCCGCCGGTGGGCCCCCATGATCACCCCGAGTCCGGTGGCGTCCCAGGAGACCAGCTCGGACAGGTCGAGCACCAGATCGCCGACTCCGTCGTCGACGGCCGAGTGCAGGACCGTACGGGCGTCCGCCGCGCTGCGGACGTCGAGG
>CBFGZZ010000142.1:0-20304 GCA_965653385.1 uncultured Streptomyces sp.
ACACAGCGCATGATGCCTCACAGAGGAGAAGGGGAACGGGCCGAACGGGCGAGGCGGATCAGCGGGCGAGGGTGAGGACGCCCGGGGTCCGGCCATGCTCACCGAGGGCATCGGGCCGAGCACTGGGCGCGGTGAACGGTCCGTCGAGGATGTCCCGTAGGCGGATCCGGTCCGTGTAGGTGGGGCTGCCGCGGAGAACGGCGAGCCGGGTCAGGGTGATCAGGCCCGTGCTCTGGTCGTCCCCGTCGCACAGGACGAGGTGATCGACACGGGCTCCGGCCATGAGGGACAGAGCCACCTCGACCGTCATGTCGTCACGGACCCGGGGACCGGACGTGCCCCTGTCGTCAACCACTTGCCTGGGGGAGCGATCCGCTACCTGGTGCTGCGCCTGAGCCGTCGTCATAGGTGCCTCCTACATACCGGAAGGGATGGGCTGGTGATCACAACGGCTCTACGCGGCCGAGCTGAAGCCGGGCCGCCGCTGCGCCCTGCGGCGCGCCGCTTCGCCGACAGGCCGGACCTGCCCGGCATGGCCCCCGCGGCCGCGACGGCCCCGGGACGAGGAAGACGTGCCGCGGGGACGTTCCGCGTCCGGCGCGGTGATGACGACCGGGACACCCGAAGGGGCCTGGGCACCTGTGATGCGGCTCAGCTCCGCCTCGCCCGACCGCACCCGGGCGACCCGGGGGGTGATGCCCGCCGCGGTCATCAGCCGGCTCATGCCGCGACGCTGATCAGGGGTCACCAGGGTGACGACGCTGCCGGACTCGCCCGCACGGGCCGTACGACCGCCCCGGTGCAGGTAGTCCTTGTGGTCGCTGGGCGGATCCACATTGACGACGAGATCGAGGTTGTCGACGTGGATCCCGCGCGCCGCGACGTTGGTGGCCACCAGGACCGTCACATGCCCGCTCTTGAACTGGGCCAGGGTCCGCGTGCGCTGCGGCTGGGACTTGCCACCGTGCAGGGCCGCGGCGCGGACGCCGTTGCTCAGCAGGTGCTTGGTCAGCCGGTCCACCGCGTGCTTGGTGTCGAGGAACATGATCACTCGACCGTCTCGCGCCGCGATCTCGGTGGTCGTCCGGTGCTTGTCCGCGTCGTGAACATGGAGTACGTGGTGCTCCATCGTGGTGACCGCGCCCGCTGACGGGTCGACGGAGTGCACGACCGGATCCGTCAGGTAGCGGCGGACCAGCAGGTCGACGTTGCGGTCCAGGGTGGCCGAGAAGAGCATCCGCTGCCCGTCGGGACGTACCTGGTCGAGCAGGGCGGTGACCTGGGGCATGAAGCCCATGTCGGCCATCTGGTCGGCCTCGTCGAGGACCGTGACGGCGACATCGTCCAGCCGGCAGTCGCCCCGGCCGATGAGGTCCTTGAGTCGCCCGGGTGTCGCGACGACCACCTCGGCCCCGGCACGCAGCGCACCGGCCTGCCTGCCGATGGACATCCCTCCGACGACGGCCGCCATCCGCAGGCTCACGGAGCGGGCGTACGGAGTGAGCGCGTCGGTGACCTGCTGGGCGAGCTCGCGGGTGGGGACGAGGACGAGGGCGAGCGGCTGCCGTGGCTCGGCGCGCCGCCCCGCCGTACGGGCCAGTACGGCGAGGCCGAAGGCGAGGGTCTTGCCCGAGCCGGTGCGGCCACGGCCGAGTACGTCACGACCGGCCAGGGAGTTCGGCAGGGTCGCCGCCTGGATCGGGAAAGGTACGGTCACGCCTTCGTGGCCGAGCGCTGCCAACAGCCGTGCGGGCATGGCGAGATCGGCGAACGACCCGACGGCGGGCAGCGGGGGTGTGATCGTCTTCGGAGGCGCGAACTCGCCCTGTACGGCTCGTCCGGGCTGTCGATTTCCGTGGCCTTTGGAACGGCGCGGACCACCGGAGCGGCTGACGCCGGCGCCTCCTCCGAAGCGGTCATATGTGCGGGATGTGCGGGCACGCTGCATGCGGAACCTTCCTTGATGGGCACGTAGCAAGGAATTCCCGCAGCAGATGAGCGGCGCAGAGAATTTCGAGACGAGCCAAAGCCGATGTGGGCGAGTCGGAGCGACGGGGAATGTTTCACCGGGTCGGTGATGCGGTGGAGCTTCCCGTCGCGCGCCCAGAAAAGCAGCGAGCTGGGGCCCGCACCCCAGAGGTGCGGGCCCCAGCTTCGAAGTCTGCGTCAGCGCCGGTGTCAGGCGGGAACGATGTTCTCGGCCGTCGGGCCCTTCTGGCCCTGAGCGATGTCGAACGACACCTTCTGGCCTTCCAGCAGCTCACGGAAGCCCTGGGCGGCGATGTTCGAGTAGTGGGCGAAGACGTCGGCGCCGCCGCCGTCCTGCTCGATGAAGCCGAAACCCTTTTCCGCGTTGAACCACTTCACGGTGCCAGTAGCCATGTCATTTCTCCCTCGGAGGCGGTGTCAGGAATTCGCCCTGTGCGAATTCCGTGTCGCCGTGATGATTACCCCGTCGGAAATGAACCTTCTGGCAACCACACCTGCAACTGAGATCGACAGTAGCACGGTGCAACCGGCCCTGCGCGGTCGATAATTCCGATCGGGTCGACGGTCGAGGAATACTTGCCGTGCCCGGCGTCTATTTCTCATGTCGCGGACATAGATATTGCTCTTCGCGGAGCGGCCCTTCTGCCGTGTACTTCCGCCCACAGCCCCATGACCTCCGCCGACGGGAGATGTGCCGCTGCCACCATCGTCAGCGGATGGCACAGCGCCGAACGCGCCGAAACTCCGCTACCGCGATGAAGGTCACATCCCCGCGAAGAGCGCGACGGCCGGTAGCCGGCAGGAGGTCGGACGGGACCGCCCGCACCCGCAACCGCAACCTCCTGTGACGTCCGGAAGGCTTCTGCAGGGAGCGGCCGGGCGCCGCGTCAGTCACCGTGAGTGGGTGCGGCCGACTCTTCTTCCTCCTCCATGAAGCGGATGCCCTCATGGGTCAGCGAGGCGGTGGCGGGAGTCTTGTGCGATGTCCAGTCGACGGTGATCAGGCCCGCGTCGGCCAGGTAGGCGCAGGCTGCGGAGAGGTCTGCGTCGGGAAGGCCGACCTCGTCACGGAGTGTCGCGCCACTGACCTCGGGACGATTGCGTTCGACTGCCCCGTACAGGGCTCGGAGGATCGCTTTGCGGTAGGTCTTGCGTTCACGGAGTGTCGTCATGGCTGTCGCTCTCGGGCTCGTGGCCGACGGTGCGGGCCTGACAGGGACGGCAGGCTTCGTAGCCGTCGAAGTCCTGTTCACACCTCGTCCGCGTCGCGGCCTGGCTGATCCGCTGGATGCCGGCCAGGACTGGGCGGGCTGTGAGGCGTGTCTGCCGGTCGATGGTGAGACGGAGACGGTCACCGTCGCGGTCGGCGGGGCATCTGCGCTGCCCGGTCGAGGTGAGCAGCGACGCATCACCTCGGCGCCGCCAATGGACGTCCACGGGTACCTCCTGCGGGCGGTGGCGCTGAGGACATGGTGCAGCCACCGCTCGGAACGTCCGGCGTCCGGCTGCCGCCGCGCTTCCGCATACGCCCATACCCTGAAGCGTATGCCGCGACAGTGATTCCCACGTCGACGCAGGTACCGGGGTCGGGCCGATCCCGGAGATTTCCGGCACCGCCGGCGCCACGGAGTAGCGTGATAGGGGCGAGGCGGGTCCCGTGTTCGCACCGGTTCCGGAAGACGGGTGGTCCCTGATGACCGACTCCGATTCACCCCCTGTTTCCTGGCATCTGCCGAGTGGCGTCCACGCGGCCGTGCGGCCCGGATGTGCGCTGCTCCGGCTGGAGACGACGGAGTCGCGTGAAGGTGTCCTGGACGGTGCGTGGTGGCCGCGGTCGCGCGACATCGGTGCCGAGCTGCCCGCGCTGCTGAGCGCTCTCATCGCACATCTCGGCCCCGTGACGCGCGTCGGGCTGGACTCCGCTGCCTGGGAAGGGCTCCCGACGCGGATCGTCGTCGACGACCGGGTGGTGCACATCGACTCCTTCCCGGTGGGCGACGACACTGTCCTGATCACCCGCGGCGACCAGGACGTGTTCTCACTGCTGGTGGTCCCGCCGCACGCGACACCGGAGGCCGCACATGCCGCGATGGCCCAGGCCGTCCGGGCCGACAACATCAGCCAGGCGGAACAGATCCTCATCGACACCGGGAGCGGGCACGGGCCGTCCGACTGACGAGCCGTGCCGTCCCTCGGCCGAGGCCGACGGACGACGGCGATGGACCCCGCGGCCGGTTCTCTCCAGCTGGTTGGTCACCGCCGCCAGCAGCGGCAGGTGGACCATTGGCCGTCGTCGGACACCTCGACGCAGACCGCTTCGAGAAAGCAGCGTCCGGTGTCAGAGTCGTCGATCAGCCGCGGCTCCCCGCCCGCGAGGCCCTCGCCGGGCAGGGGTACGAGCATCAGCCGGCCGTAGTCCTGCAGCAGAACCTGCGGACGGCGGCCCCCCAATCGCTCCACGTCGGAGACCAAGGGCCCGATGAGATGGGGAGGAAGCTCGTGGGCGCGGTCGAGAACATGGGTCCGACGACCGCGCCGGGCCTCTCACCTGAGTCCGGGGCCTCCTTCCGACTCCCATGTGGCTTCTCCGTCGAGGCCGTTCTCGGCGAGTGCCAGGATGCGTGGAGCCGACAGCGGGTTCTCGGGGTCGGCGGCGGCGGTCAGCATCCGGGTGGCTGCTCCGGCCGGCTCGTCGGGTGGGATGACCAGCAGTTCCCAACGTCCCGTGGTGCTGCAGTCCAGGGTGATGGCATGCGCTTCGGCGGCGAGGTCGCTCTGGACCACCTCGATCACGTGGCCGGGCGCCATCACCTTCCGCGGGGCATCGGGCCAGGACGCGGGGTCCACGGTGACCCTGGTGACGGTCCCGACGGCCGGGTCCAGTGAGCCGACCAGCGCGGGCAGCTCCAGTTCCAGTGCGTCGCAGCGCGGCCACCACGCTCCGTCCAGCGGGCCGTGGCTGACGCCCGGCGTGAGGCTCAGACGGGGCAAGGGCATCCGGTAGGTATGCCCGTCACCTGGTTGTGTGCCTTCGGCGGGCCTTGTGATGGTGTCCATCGTGCGGTCCCGTCCCGGGCGGCACCCTCGGCTGCCCGCGTCTGTCACTCGCCGGGAACGGCCTCGCCGTGTTCGTGCGGCCGAAAAGCTCTCGGTGACTGCCAGAGTACTCCCGGCCGTGGCGGACGACCCGGGGCGCGACCGCCCTGCTGAGGGCGCATCCGTACCGCAGACGGCGGGTGGCGTGACTGCCGCGGTCTGCTGAGGGCGCATCCGTACTGCAGACGGCGGGTGGCGTGACTGCCGCGGACGGTACGGCCTGCCGGATCATCGACGACAGCGGTCTGATCACCGGCCTGCCGGTGAGGGGCTCTCCAGGGGCAGGGTCAGCACGCAGGGGGCTATGGGGCCGGACAGCCCGACGACCTGTCCCATGTTCTGCCAGCCCCAGGACTCGAATGCGGCCTGTCCGGCCTGGTCGGCCGGATGGAGCAGGGCGACTCCGAGGGCGGTGTGCCGGTCGGTGAGCAGGCGCTGTTGCAGTCGGCGGGCGATGTCGCGGCGCTGAGCGTGCGGGCGGGCGACGACCTGAGTGAGGACGACGAACCGTGCGTATGTGGTGAGCCGTTGGATGCTCTCCTGCAGCAATCGGTCGAACCCTCGCCGGCCGGGGCCGTCCGGGCCGAGCGGAAAGCCGTAGGCACAACCGACCAGCACCGTCGTCTCGGCGACCAGCAGCGCGAAGCCGGGCCGCCTGGCACTGACGGCCAGGTGGCGCAGGAACTCTCCCCGGCCGTGGAACGAGGCACCGGGAGTGTCCGCGACGGACGCCATGGCCAGGTCCGCGATGTCCTGCTCCACTCCTTCGGTCTGCCAACGGGTCAGCCGACGCAGGCGGATTCCGTCCTTGGGGACCGGTTTGCGAGCAGTGTCCTCAGACGTCCGCTTTCGGTCGGCCGACGGACCCGAGGAAGCCGCTGCCAAGAGGTCGCGGGGCAGCGCGGGCGGCACGGGATCCGTGGGGGCCGCGAGGAGCAGGGGGGTGGAGCCGGTGACGGCGAGGAGCTGGGTGATCTGTGCGCACGGGTGGTGCAGTCGCAGGGAGGTGTGCACCCGGCCGGCGCGCTGTGACATCGACAGGAAGACGTCCAGGCCCCTGGCGTCGCAGGAGCCGACCGTGGTCAGGTCGACGTCGATGACGGTGACGCCGTCGCGCAGACACTGCTCCAGTGCGGCCCGCAGCAGCGGTGCCGTGGCCGGTCCGATCGCACCGGCGAGCGTGACGAGTGCCCCCTCACCTCGGTTCCGCCGGTGGATGTCCAGCCGGGAAAGGACCATCACGCCTCCCCTCGGCAGAAGCGCGGGCCGGTGCGGGCACGCGGTACGCGGGCGGGCGTGCCCGGAGTTGCTCCGACCGCGGCGGACATGATGCCGACCCGTCTCCGCGCCGACCGCTGGGGTGGCTCGGGTTTTCCTCTCTCGCCGAGGACGACCCGGCGTGGCGGCCGGAGTGCGTGATGCCCTCGGTACCTCCCACCGTACGTCGCCGAGGCGGGAAGCGGCCGCAGCGAGGGTGCCCAGGAGTACGGTGGAGAGAGTCGAGGGTACTTCGTACTCCGGTGACAGGACTGGTCTCGTCCTCGGCGCGCGGCGCTGTAGGGCCGCGCGACACGACACGAGCCGTTTCCACGGCCCGGGGCAGGTGCCGATCATGACCACCGAATTCCTGCAGTCGCACTCACCCTTGGCTGAAAACGTCCCGGACGACGCTCCCGCCGGAGGCACGGTCGAGGTGCGCATCGTCTCCATGGATGCCGAAGCGGCCCGGCACGTCGCGGACGCTCTCCGGCTGCTGTTCGCCGGGGGCGAGCAGCGCAGCTATCCGGCGTTCACGTCGGGGCGGGGGACACGTCTGCACCTCACGCTCGACCCCGCGCGGGGCGCCGGCCCACTCCGTTCCTGGCTGGACAACAGCAGGCCGCCCGTCGACCGGACGCATCCGGGCGAGACTGTGTGACGCGTGCGCCTGCCGGGCTGCGGTCGGCGCCCGGCCCTGCCGCGCTCCACCCGCCTTCCGCCCGGCTGCGGCCGAGGTCGTACGACCTGACCGCCGAACTCCCCGGACTGCTTGCCGGGTTGCCGCACCACTGGGGACGCATCAGCAGTGTGCTCGTGAACGGGACGGTGTGGTCGTTGCCCGGGGACGGGATGCTGGTCGCGGACCGGATGGTGCACCTGCGCCGGACGGACTCGCCACGAGCCGAACACACCGTCTGCCTGCTCGCTCCGGGACACGGCGTCCAGTCAGTGGCTGGCTGGCGCGCTTCCCGCCGGTGCCGCTCTACGCGCTGCGTGCGCGGAGTCCAGTCCCCGATGGGTGAATGTCGGCAAGATCGCGAATGGAACGAAGGGCCGCCACCCACTCTCACCTGCTACGCAGATCGTGCTCCGGCAGGATTCGAACCCGCGACACCCGCATCAGGAGTGGGATCAGATCCTTCCCGGGTGGTGCCTGGCGCTGCCGCGCGGGCTGCCGTCCGCTCACGCCTCGCTCACGCGTGGCGGTGGGCCGGAGAGGCCGGTCCGGCCGGTGCCGCGGGTGGGTTCGGTATCGGCTAAGGCGAGGGCGCCGCAGCGGTATCACGGCATTCCGTGCTCGTCGGGCGGGACCGGACCGCCCGATCTTGTGCTCTCGGTTCGGGGATGTCCTCGTTCGCCGGTCTGTTTCGAGCGCCGGAAAAGGAGACCGAGCCCATCAGAAGTAGACAGTCCATTGGACTGTCTGTCAGTCTACTGGACGTCAACAGGCTGTTCATTGCAGGAGTTTGGGGAAGTCGTGTCCCATGACCAGCAGTTCATCTCCGTGCCCGTCCCTGCCCAGTACGTCACTCGTGTCTACGCCCTGCTTGCCGAACTGGACCTGAAGGAGAGCGAGATGAGCAGTCCGCTGCCCGGTGGGACTCAGGGGGCCGAGCCGGACGGAAGCTGGCCGGTGGAGGAGTGGACCATTGAGAACTTCAGGTCGCTCATCGCCACGGAGCTGCCGTCGATCCAGCGCGTTGCGACCATGCTGGACCTACTCGCCGCTGAGCCGGAGCGCGCGTTTAGCACCACCGCCCTCGTCGAGCGCATCAACCTCGACCGTGGTCAGATCAAGGGCGCCCTGGCTGCCTTCACCCGGCACCTGCACGCGCACTACGGGCGCGGCAACTGGCCGATGAAGTTCGAGTGGGCTACCGACCCCGACTCCACCTACCCGGCTGAGGCGTTCTACCGTCTCGACAAGGCGAACGCCGCTCGCTGGCAGGAAGCACGCGCCACGGTGTAGTGCGCTCGGCGGGGTGGGCCCCGGTTCAGCGGCTCACTCCGGCGGCGGCGGTCCGGCTTCGGCTCCGCCATGGGCTTCCGGCCCTGGGGCTCGATCTGCTCACGCTCGCCCGCTCGGATACGGTCGGTTCCGGCCTGAACGGTTGCCCGCCCGCACCGCTCACGCATACGGCCCCGGACGAGGAGTCCGAGGCGGAACAAAGCGCCTTGCTGGGGGAGAAGCCCCAGGTCAGCGGCGTAACGCCGTGTGCCCCCGGCAGGAATCGAACCTGCGACACACCCGCTTCGGGAGTTTCCCCTGAGCAGGGCTGTGACCTGCGAAAGCGCCGAGCGCAGGATGTCTGGCCAGGGAAAACACCCCTCCGAAGTTCCGGCGGGTTCGCGAGGCTTCCCGCTGGAACCCGGCGTTGCGGCCGAGGGCCGGCCCGAGCTCGCGGTCGCGCAGCTCCAGCCGCCCGCACCCGTGCGGTCGTCCGGGAGGGGCTGCAGCGCAAGCTGGTCAGGATGTTCCAGGTCTTGAGGCCGGGCGGCGGCGCATGCGCGGCGGCAGCGGATCCGGCCGGCCCGACCTGGCCCCTTCCCTCGACTCGTCGCCCGGTCAGTCAGCGGGCAGGCCGAACCAGCGGAGGAGTACGGGTCTTGCGTCGTCGGGGGCGTCCTCAGGCCCGCGGGCATAGCGAGCGAGCAGGTCCAGATAGTCGTCATGGAATGCGTCCAGCTCACCCTTCGTGAGGTGGATGAGGCTGCGTGAACCCCGCATCCAGCCTTCGGACTCCGCCTGTCCGGCGGTGAACTGCCGGGCGAGCTCGACGTCCTCCTCCATCCTCATCCGGTCCAGCTCGGCCGACACGGCACGCTCGGCCTCCGTCAGCTCACTCTGCGGCGGTCTGCGGATGTCGAGCCCGCGCACCCCGCGCCACCAGCGTTCCCTCCCGGTGGAGCGCTCGGGGATGTCCTCGATGAGGCCACTGCGTTCCAGCATGCGCAGGTGGTAGCTGAGCGTCCCGGTGTTCTCGCCGAGGGCGGCGGCCAGCGTGGTCGAGGTGGCTGGGCCCACCGCGCCGAGGTGGCGCAGGATACGCAGGCGCAGGGGATGCGAGAGGGCCTTGAGCACCTCGGGGCTGTCGACCGTGCGCCGCCCTGCGGCTTCCGCTCTCCGCTCTTTCGTCATGGCGGCAGCCTATTCCAGATGGCAGCCGTTTCTCTGCAGACCTTCCTCTGCAGAGAAATCTCTGCAATGCTGTGGTGTATGACGCCGAACCGAGTGACCTTGAACCGCGCAGTCCGCCGCTTCGCAAGTGCTGCCGCGGGGGCCCTGCTTGTCGGAGTTGCCCTGGGCGCCGCACCCGCGCACGGAGCCGAACAGGCCGCGGGTCTGGCCGAGTTCGACTTCTCCGCCTGTCCGACCGTTGATGAGCTGCCCGCGGGCGCGGACCCCGGAACCTGGCGTTGCGAGGTCATGCACGCCACGGGGCATCTGCGCATGGGTGCCATCGACGAGCCGCTCACCGAACCTATGAAGATCACCTTTGCGGAAGGCCGTGTAGACGGTGAATTCCGGCAGGTCTTCGGGGAGATGGCCGCTGCGCCAATCAGGGTGGGAGGCACCCCGTTGACCCTGACTCCGCGGTACGGCGGCTACTCGGACTTCCTGTCCGACACCACCCGGCGCGGCGAGTTCGACATCAAGTTCGCCATAGGCTCGGTGCGCGGGCTGCCGGCCCTGCCGTCGTCGGGCTGCTCGGTGGGCAGCGATGAGGATGCGGTCCACCTGGTGCTCAAGGACACGGATCCCACCCGGGTGATATCCAGGGACCCCCTGGTCGCCGCCTTCGGCGCCCAGGACGCGGAGTTCGCCGCCCCGGGCACCAGCGGCTGCGGCCGCGTGGGCCGCGCGCTCGACCGAGCCCTGGGCCTGCCGTCCGCGGCGGGGGTGAACGCCTTCGACATGGATGTCACGGTGGCCATCCGGCCCTACATGTAGACCCATCCGTTGAGCAATCGTCAATACTTGTAAGCCAGTTGAGATGATTCAGGCCGCGCGAACAAGGAGTGGGATCGAATCCTTGCCTGCGGGTGCCTGGCGGTGCCGTGTGGTGCTGTTTTCCCTGGTCAGGAGCGCGGGCGAGCCGCTTGATCCGGCGCATGCCGCCCTGTGGCGGAACGTCCGCTCACGCATCGCTCACGCGCTGCCGGTTGCTGAGCAGTGCGTGGGTCAGATCTGGCCGAGGTCGATCTCCACCGGGAAGGGGGCCGCTGCTTTGAGGATGCCGGTGAACACGTCTCCGTCCCGGTAGGTCTTCGTCGCGGGGTCGAGAACGTAGGTGTACACGAGAGGAACGCCTGTCGCGGCCTGCTCGATCCGCCAGTAGAAGCCGATGCCTGCCTTGGCGTACTGGTCGACCTTCACGATCCGGTCGGTGGTCTCCGGGCCCGGCGACACCACCTCCGCGACCAGCAGCACGTGCTCAGGGCGGGTCGGGGTGATGTCGATCGTGTCTGCGCGGTACACGACGACGTCAGGGCGGCGATTGGTGAGCGGAACGTCCTGAAGCCGGACGTCGAAGTCCGTGTCGGCGTTCCACTCCGGGCCCGCGGTGGTATCAAGGGCGTTCGCCAGAATCCGGGTCAGCCGGTTGTGCCGCTTGGACGCGCTCGGACTCGCGACGACCATCCCGTCCACGATCTCGATGCCGGCGCACTGCTCCTCGGACCAGGACTCGTACTCCTGCGCCGTGATCTGCTCATGCATCCATGCCGGGGCCACCATCTCGGCCGTCATGAAGCACCTCCCGGACACTGTGCTGCGGGCCCGATCACGCTGGGCCCAGCGTACTGCTGATGTTCGCGACGCCGGCCACACCGGTGAGAGCTGCACCACCCCGCCACGTGAACCACCGCGGAACCCCGGGCCGCAGGACGCACCGAACGCCGAACGGCGGTTGGACCCGACGGCGCAGGTGCACGCCGAGAGGTTCGCTCTGGCTTGCCCCCGGTCCGGGTCACGTCAGGGACAGGCGCCGTTGTAGGTGTCCTCGTAGCTGCGGTAGATCCCGGCCGTCTTCGTCTTCGCACCGGAGGCCGGTTCCGGGTACTCGATGACGGGCACAGGCTTGCAGACTGCCCACTTCCGTGTGTCCGGAGAGTCGTCGAAGCCGAAGGTGCCGCTGGCTCCGCGTACGCAGTTGACGCAACTCGCCCCGGACTGGGTGCCGAGAATGTTCATGTTGATGACGGTGTTGTAGACGTCGTTGTGCGTCGGCAGGATCGGGGCGCCGCTGGTCTCTTCCCTCCCTTTCCCCGCGCCGCCGTTGATGTCGTCGTACGCTCGGCCGGTGGCCTGGGAGAGCACGGTGAAGGCGTCGTAGTACATGACCGCGTAGCCGTCGTCGAGAGGCTTGCTCCCCCATGGCTGCTTGTCCGCCGGGTCGTCTCGCAGCTTCGCCCGCAGCTTCTCGAACTGCTTCAGGAAGCCGCGAGGCCCGGCCGGGAGCTTCTCGTCGCCCGCCCAGGACCGGGCGTCGACGGAGGCCGCGCCCACGAGGGTGATCCGGGCCTCCCGTAGTTGCTCGGCGATGTCCGTAGTGGTGGACTCGGGATCCATTCCGATCCCCACCTTCAGGATGCGCGTCGGCTTCTCGTGGCCGCAGGAGGGTTCGTTCGCCAGCCGGTCCACCAGGTGGGGCAGATCGTGATCGCGTCCCGCGAAGAAGACCGTGTCCGCCCCGGTCAGACAGATGCTGCGGGCGGCGTCGGAGAAGCGCTGGGGGACGCCCTCGTCGTCGCCGGTCAGTCCCAGATAGGACGCCTGCCGCTGCTTCAGCCCGTACTCCTCGCCGAAGTACGCCAGGAAGACCTCCCGCAGGTCGGCTGAGTAACTGTCCCGCTCTCGCCGGTCCGAGACGAGGAAGCCCGTACCGTTCCCCGGATTCTTGTCGAGGTACTCCCGCAGCGCCTCGGCGAAGAGCTCGTTCGACGGGGAGGTCTTGAAGAGGTAGCCGGCCTCCATGGTGGTGGAGGTGAGGATGGGGCCGATCGCCGGGATCCGGTGAGCGGAGAGGACCTTGGCCGCGGCGAGGGTGTCCGGAGTGCTGCTCGGCATGCCGAACACGCCGACCAGTGGCGCCTTGTCGTCGGTCATCCCGGCGAGCCGGTCGACGACGGGCTCCCACTGGTCCAGGTCCTTCCCGTCGTGGGCCAGCAGCAGTTGGTAGCGCGGCCCCGCCTGCGCGTTGGCCCGCAGCTGGGCGGCGTGGGCACCCGCCAGCGCACGGGCGATCTGCTCCGTACTCATGGCGCTGGTGGCATCGCTGGTGAACGGCATCATGAGGGCGACCCGCACGTACGGGATCCTGGCCTGCCCGTTCTCCGGGGCCGTCCAGCCCTTCTCCACCCGGGTGTTCTCGTCCGCCACGGCCCGTATCAGGCCCGCCAGCTCCGGATCGCCCTCAAGGACCCCGGCGGTCACGCCCACGCACTCGTCCCCGGCTGCCTCCAGTCCGCCGCCGCACTTCTCGGGCAGCAGCCGTACGACCACGAAGGCGACCGCCGCGAGCAGCACGACGCCCACCGCGAGGACGACCGCCTTGTCGGCCGGTCCCAGCGCGCGGTTCCTGAAGCGGTTCAGCACAGTCCTCACTCCTCGTCTCCGGCAGAGCCGTACGTCGGGTAGGGCCTTCGCTCGCGTGCCGCGGCCGGCCAGGCCCGGGCGGCCGCGTTGAGCACGGCGCGCCCCGAGGGATGCCGCATCGACAGGAACGCCAGCTCGGAGCCGAGGTCGTCGCACAGGTCGGGCAGGGGTTCCGCGTAGGTCTCGGAGAGGTACCAGAGCGTGTGCAGCAGTCTGTTGACGGACCTGCGTACGTCGTCGGTCTCGGCGTAGCGATGGTCATGGGCACCGCGGGCGATCTCGGCGCGCTCGTCCGTCCATCCGCCCGATGGCGGGCGGGGGGCCTCGGCGGCGTACCGAAGGGTGTCCAGCCAGCGGCCCGCCTCCCAGGTGCCGAAGTGCTCGGTCAGCGCGCTCACCACCGAATCCGCGCCGCCTGCCGCCAGGGTGTGCCGGAGAACGTCGGGCTCGTGCCCGGCTCCCCGCGCCGCGTGGTGCTCGCGCAGGAGAGCGTGCAGATCTTCCCAGCGTCGTCCTGGCGGGGCTGCCGCCGACGTCGTACGGGCCTCATGGAGCAGCAGGGCGCGCAGGAAGGGGTCGGAGACGAAACCTGGGGCGGCGCCGGCCGTCCCGGCCGTCCAGTGCTCCTCCTCCAGGTACTGGGCGACGGACGAGAGCCCGGCGCCCGGGAAGCCGCCACCGGCCGGTGCGGACGCCGGCACCAGCGCCTGTGCGGCCTCCCGGTCGCGGGCCAGGGCGAGCGGTATCAGACGGGCGCGCAGCTGGGGCTGCGGAATCATCTGCTCCAGCAGCACCTCGGCGACCGGTCGTCCCTCCCCGGCCGGCAGGTCGAGCAGATCCTCGGGTGCGACGGCGCGTTGTCCACTGGCGCGGACGACCGCCTCGCACAGCGCCCTGCTGCCCTGCGGGTGCCCCTGGGTCAGGGCGTACAGCGCCGACGGCAGATGGCGGTGAAGGGGGCCCTGGGCCGGGTCGAGCATCAGCAACAGGTCGTCGCGGGTCAGCGGTGCCAAGGGGACCACGAGCAGTCCCGCCGACGGCGAGCCGGGGACGGCGCGCTCCCAGCCGGAGGCGTGGATCAGCTCGGGCAGCTCGCGGCGCGTTGCGTCCGGGTAGAGGTCCGCGCCGTCGCCCAGCCTGGTCGCGACGACGACCAGGGGGTCGCGGGTGCCGGACTCGGGCGCGGCACGGTGTTCGAGCAGCAGGCCGAGCACGCGCTGTCCGGCGGCGGTGTGCGCGTTGTCCAGCAGGACCAGGGGGCGCGGCGTCCGGTTGATCCGCTGCCACCGGCCCTGGGCGTCGGTGAGGTCTTCGAGGAACGCGGCGATCAGGATGTGCTCGACCGCTTGCTGGAAGTCGCCGCCCTGGTGGAAGCGCAGGCTCAGCCGGATCAGGGCGGCCTCACCGTCCTCGGAGCCCGAGAATCGGCTCTGGTACCACTGGTGCACAAACCGTTCGGCGCGGCTACGGGTGTGCCGACTGAAGTACTGCTGGATGACCGCCTCGGTGACAGGAGCCAGGTCGTGCGGGCGCCGGTCCGGGTCGGCGAGGCGCTCGCTGACGTCGTCCGTCCACTGGCTGCCGTCCACGTCGGCCGTGCCCCTTTCGAGACCGCAGGCCACGAGGAGGCGCGCGAACCGGTCACGGGCCAGCGACTGTTCGGCCTCGCTGCCGCGGTGCCAGCTGGACACCGCGAACAGTCCCGGCAGCAGACGGGAGAACCGGAGCCGCCCGGCGCCCGGGACCATGGGCGCCAGCTGGCACACCAGCTGCTCCAGGATCTCGACCACGGCCGACGTGTTGGCCGCCGTGGAACCGGACCACCGCCCCTGCTCGATCTGGGCGGCATCAACCCTGCCGAGCGGGACGCGCCCGCGGTAGGCCTCTTCCAGGGAGTCCAGGACCGCCGTCCTGCCCATGCCGTGGCGGCCCGTCAGCAGCGTCACGGGGAGGTCGCCGCGGTGTTCCTGGGGGACGAGTTCCCGCCGGTCGGCGGCCAGGCCGACCAGACGGGGCACCAACGCGCGCAGGATGGAGTCACGTGCGTACAAGGGCATCCGCATCGCCCTCTCCCCCGTTCTGTCAACGTCTTTGGTGCCGTCGTCGTTCTGTGCGCTCGGGTGGCTCAGCTTCCGAGCAGCCTCCCCAGCGCCTGGCCGACGGCGTCCAGCAGGAACTGCCTGCCGACCGTGTCGGGGGCGGCACCCAGCAGGCGCCGCATCCCCTCCATCAGCCCGCGCTGCCGGTCCGGCCCGGGGTTGCCGTCGCCGTCGCTGTCGCCGCCGCGCGCCAGGGCGTCCGCGCTGCGCAGCAGGGCCGCGCGGGACTCCGGTTCGAGGTTCAGTCCCGGTGCCAGCTCCGCGATGAGCCGGGCGAGGTCGGCGGGTGCCAGCGCGGTGTGCACCTCGATGCTGTTGTGCACGCTGTTGTCGGAGTCGCCCTGGGTGATATGCCCGATCGACTCGGCCTCTATATGGGTGTGCTGGGCGGGCCGACGGCGCTCGCGCTGCTGTGCCACGTACGCGACGATGTCGGAGGAGCCGCTGAGCACGGCGCTCACGCCCTGCGAGGTGAGAGCCACGTGTGAGCCGACGTCGTTGTGGAACGGCGGCCCCTCACAGGTGATCAGGTCCTCCTCGGCCAGATAGGTGAGGGCCCGGGCGACCTCGCTCCGGGAGAGGGGTTCACCGAGGAAGAAGACGTCCGGCGAATCGAGGAATCCGCTGATCCGCAGCGGCTGCCGGTGCGGGTTGGCGTGAATCCAGTGCAGTACGGCGCGTGCCGCGTGACGGCCCCGCTGGACCGAGTTCGCGCGCAGGGCCTGCAGCCGGCGAGCCCGTTCCGCCCCGGCGGTCCGCAGCGTCACCACGGGAGCACCCGCGTCCGTACCGTGTCCGTCGTGGGAACTGATCAGCTCCTCGGCGCTGAGATGGCCGACGATGGCCCGGACCGCGCTCATGGGAATGCTCTGCAAAGAGCCGAACTCCGCGCAGGAGATCTGGTGGCCCAGCTCCCCCTCCGCCCTGTCCCAGATCCACAGCAGGAGGCGGGGGCCGTACCTCTCGACGTACGCGGCGAAGTCGTCGTGGTCCCTGAACGTGGGCACTGAGGCTGACAATGACGGATCCTGTTCGTCTTCGCACCGACGGCTCAGCTGCGGCACCTACCCTGCTTTCACTCCTGTAATCAGGTCGATTCACCTGGCGCAGAGGTACAACGCCGTCTGAATCACACCAAGTTGGCCACGAGAGGCATGGGGCGGCCCTGGGCGGGAGCCGTCAAACCGCCGCGGCCATACGCCGGATGACGGACCGACTCACCGCGGACGCACTCCCCGAGGCTGTACGCGACGAGCAGGGCCGACGGCGTATGCCCAGGTCGACCGTCAGGGAGTATGGGCTCCTCGGCGTACGGCGCGCGCAGCACCTCGAAGACCCGGTCCAGTCCGTCCTGACCGACGACATCACGCGCGCCGACGAACTCCCTCGGTGTCCACGCCTGACGCCGATCCCGTGGGTGATGTGCGCGAGACCGACTCCTTGTCTGCTGACGCACGCTCACGCAAACGGCCCCGGACGCGGAGCCCGAGGCCGACGGCCGACCAGCATGCCTCCCCGGGGTGAGAAACCTCAGGTCAGCGCCTCATCGCGGTGTGTCCCCCCAGAGCAGGATTCGAACCTGCGACACCCGCTTCAGAAGTTTTCGGACCGCGGGGTCGGTGGCGGGGACGTGCTCGTGGGCGAGTCCAGCACATGCCTGGGACCTTGAGGTCAGGGCTGGGTGGTGTCCACGATGAAGCGGCGACTGAGACTGATCTCGCGCGAGAGCAGGCCCGGGTCGGCGGTCACCGTCAGTTCGTACTCCCCGTCCCGCAACGCCCGCACATCGAGCACCCGGTGGCTTGCGACCCACAGAGTGGGAACGATCTCGCCGTTCAGCCTGACCTCGACAGTGCGCAGCGCCTCATTGCGCAGCGCCTCTTCGTCGTTGCGATCGACCACGTCCACTGTGAGCGTGACCTTGGAGAGCGCGGCGGCGTTCAGTACGCCGCTGCTGGGGATGCCGCGTATCCGGAGCTCCGGCTGGTTCACCGCGTTGTCCACCGCAATGGCGCCGATCGCCAGGGCGGCGGCGAAAGCGGCAACCAGAAGGGTGATGAGCACCCTGCGCCGGGACCGGGTTCGCACAGGGCCCGACGTCTTCAGAGCCAGTCGCATGGACACATCCTTCGAGGAATTGCTGCTGTGGGCCGTCGGCGCCACCTCTTCGTCCCGCCCATAGGCCTTGCATCGGCCTCCTGCACCGACTCCAGGACAGGGCCCGAGGACGGACTCGGACTCGCAGGTGTCCGGCGAACCTGATGGTGCCAGCTCAACCGTCACGGAATCCAGTTCGCCCTCACCCACTCCTGGATGAATGAGTCCCGGTACCCGGTGTGGGTGCAAGCTCCCGCCATGTAAGGCCGGTTGACGGCGTCCCCCACCGCGACATCCCCACCACACGGCTTCCGGTGCCGATCGAGCGGGAGATCCTCGGGTCCCCCAGGCCGACGGGCTGGGTGCCGCGGAACTGGATGCCCGGCGCGGGCCTGACCGCGGCGACCTGCACGCCCCGGAGTGCGAGGAAGCTCCGCAGGGCGAGCCCGTACCGAAGGTGGCTCCCGCGCGATCAGCCGTCAGTGCCCCGTGTCCCGACCTACCGAACCTCGTGCGCCCTCACTTGCGTCAGAACGCCTGACCTGTCGGCAGGAGCGGGGAAACACCGCCTACACGGCGGCGCCCGAGCCGCTCACGCAAACGGCCCCGGAAGAAGAGTCCGAGGCCGAATGGAGCGCCTCCCTGGGGGAGAAATCCCAGGTCATCGGCATAACGCGCTGTGTCCCGGCAGGATTCGAACCTGCGACACCGGCTCTAGGAGTGGGATCGAACCCTTGCCGGGGGGGTGACTGGCTCTGCCCGGAGGCCAGCGGCCCTCTTCCAGGACCGCGAAGAAGGAAACGGGGGGCATACGGCTGGATGCCCTCGGGATCCAGGCCGTTGACCGGCTCGTCGAGGATCACCGTGGCCGGCGACCGCTTTCGCGCCTACCGTGACGTCCTCGACCCGGCCACGGAGTTGGGCATCCACGCCCATCACAACCTCGCCCCGGGAGTGGTGAACTCCGTCGTCGCCGTCGAGAGCGGTGCTGTCCGCGTCGACGCCTCGCTCGCCGGTCAGGGGGCAGGCTCGGGCAAGGGCGTGGCGGTTGTGCCCGGACCGCCGCGTCCAGACTGCGTCGCCCGGTACCGGCGGGATGTCGCGGGTGCCGGTCAGTGGCAGGCGCGGACGATCACAGTGGCCGACCTGAAGGACATCCAGAGACGCTCGGCCAATCGCCATCGCCAATCGCCAATCGTCGATCACCGTCACGGCCGGCCGGCCGTACACGAGTCTGCTTCCCGAGGCGGACCTGGCGATCGCCGAGGCCGCCGCCCGGCTCGTACGGAGCGGCAGCCACCGTGCCAGTCCCCGACGCTACTGGGCTCGGTTTTGGGCAAGCGCCGGGGTCTGGGCGGGGGCGTCGGTCGGGGCCGGGACGTCCTTCCCGGCGTTTTCCGGCGCGCCGAACCAGGCCACCGCGACCGCGCCCGACACCGCCAGGACGAAGCCGGTCACCGCCAGCCAGGCGAAGCCGGGGCGTGAGGCGTCCCCCAGCCACCAGACGCCGATCATGCCGGGCAGCACGGTCTCGCCGACGACCAGCGCCGCCGTCGCCCCGTTCACCGAGCCGATCTGCAGCGCGACGGTGTGCAGGTACATGCCGCCGATTCCGGCGACCAGAATGGCGTACAGGGCCGGGTCGGTGAGCAGCGTGCCCAGGTCGAACGGATCGATCCCGTTCAGCACTCGCACGCCCACGCCGAGCGCGCCGAAGCCGAGACCGGAGAGCAGACCGGCCAGGATCGCGGCCCGGGCGCCGAGCAGCCGGACCAGGACCGTGCCGCCCGCCATCAGCAGCAGTGAGATCGCGAGGAGCCACCAGTGGGTGGTGATCGGCGTGTGCCCGCTGCCCTCAGGGCCCGCCGCGCTGGCGAGCAGCACCAGCGCCGAGCATACGACCGCGATCGAGGTCCACTCCGCCCGGGTCAGCCGGATGCCGAGCAGCTTGACGCTCAGGACGGCCGTGATGACGAGGTTGGCGCTGATGACCGTCTGGGAGAGGAACAGCGGCAGCAGACGGGCGGCGAGCGCGCCGAGCCCGAAGCCGACGAAGTCCAGGACCGTGCCGACGACGAACTCCCAGGTCATCGCGGCCTGGGCGGTGGAGGAGAGACTGGGGCCGCCATGCGCGGTGACCTGTCGGGTGGTGTGCCCGGCGGCGGCCGCCTCGCGGCGGGCCGACTTGCGGGAGCCGACGGCCTGGAGGACGGACCCCGTGCCGTAACAGATCGAGGCCGCAACGGCGGTCAGGAGTCCTATGAGCACCGAGCACTCCGTTCGGGGGGTGGTTCCTGGCTGTTCTCCCTGCCAGACGTGGGATTGACCGCCTGCGTTGCGTGGACCGGGTCACCGCCGGCGCGGGCGCCGTGCTGTCCCGTTGCAGAACCCCCGGTGCAGAGCACCTTTCCGTACCCAGCGGACGCCTCTGGTTGGCCGGGGAGCCGATGAGGCGGACCGGGGCGTGGGCGTACCCGGCATTGATCATCAACTCGGCCCCGCCGACGACGTCCTCGACCTTCTTGCCACCGCGCGGTTCGATCTGCAGGAAGTTGAAGTCGAGGTCGGCCGCGGCGTCCGGGCCCTTGGACAGGTATCGCTTGTCGACGTAGATACGTCCGGGCTTGACAGTGAAGGCGCCGTGCGGCTTCTTGCCGTCGTCGTACTGCGGGACGAACGTGAGGTTCTTGCGCGCGTCCTGGTCGTCGAAGCAGTGTCCGGCGCTCATCACGATGTTCTTGCCGGGGCTCTTGATGACCGTGCCGCCGCAGAAGCGGCCGGTGTCGGTGCCGTCGTTCCAGAAGAAGGTACCGACGATGGGCAGCCCTTCGAACGGCTTGCTGGGGGAGCGAGGCGTCCTGGTCGGAGCAGGAAACTGCTTGGCCTCCTGCTCCTGGACGGGCTTTGCGGCCCGCATGCGCTCCGGAGTCCAGTAGCTGTCGGCGTCGGCGGGAGTGAACCCGCGCGTGTCGTCGTCACCGCCCGTCGGGACGGGAGCTGGAGGAACGGAAGGCTACTCCGCCAGGGCGCTCGGGGTGGCATTCCCCGAACGAGGCGGATCGCCTTGGTCTGCGTACGCCGGAAGATCCGGCAGCAGAATGAGTGCCGCGGCCCCCGCCGCAGCACTCAGTGCTCTGCGCAACTTCATGGTCAAATCCCCCAGAT
>CBFGZZ010000143.1:0-20232 GCA_965653385.1 uncultured Streptomyces sp.
GTTCGATTCTCGTCACCCGCTCCATGATTAAGGCCCAGGTCAGAGACCCGGGCCTTTTTGCTGTCCGCTGTGATCAGCTCTCGCGTGCCAGATTCGTGCCAGAAGGCTGATCGTTTGGATCGGCGACGTCTGCTTCTGGCACGACCGCAACTTCCTGAACTTCCTGGCGTGCCTTGCGTACGGTCGCGTCGAGACCGGCTGCAACTTCCTGCTGCCGCTCGTCGTCAGAGTGCTGATAGATCAGCGCCGCCTTCTCGGAGGACTGCCCGGCGCGGACCATCGTGTCCTTCAGGGTGGCGCCGGAGCGCGTCGACAGCGTATGCCCCGTGTGTCGGAGGTCGTAGAACCGGAAGCCCTCCGGCATGCCGACGGTCTGGCTGTGGGCCGATCCCGCATGGGCGAGGGGCGGGCGGCCACGATCGTCCATGCGCAACCTCCGCTGACCGGCGGCTCCCACCGGCCGGCGGAAGCACGTGTGCGCGCAGGTCAGTTGTCGGCTGTGGCGGGTACCTCGCCGTGCTGGTCGACGACCGTGCGCTGCATGATGGCGCTGGTCCCGTTCAGGGTTTCGGAAGTGATTCCCCTGGCCTCGTCCTTGGTGATGTACGCGCGCGCGCCGAGGAACGTGAGAGTCTTCTTGTCGAAGATCCATTCGTCACGTGTCCCGAACGTGGTGTCTTCGCGTGTGATGGCGATGCCGTGACGGCCGGCGGCGTCGACGGCGTCGGGGATCTCCTTGACGCCGGGGATCTTCGCGGCGGCCTTGTAGAGGGCGGCGGCGTTCTCCGGCGGCATGATCGTTTCACTCACCAGCTCGCCGATCTTGGAGAAGACGGCCTGTTCCTTCGTCTCGCGCTCGTCCACCCTGGTCTGGGCGTAGAGCAGTTCGAGCAGCGCGTCGGGGTCGGTGGGCAGCGAGGCCAGCCACTTGTACGTGGGGTGGTCGATGCCCGCCGGGACGGCATCGGTGGACTCGATGGGGATCACCTGACCGGGCATGATGGCGCCCTTTCCGGATTCGCGCAGCCAGCCGGTGGTGGTGATCGGGCCGGGCTCCTGGGACATCCAGGCCTCGCGCTCGTGCACAGGGCTGAGCCGTACAGGACCGTCGATGGTGCCCTCGTTCCCGCGGATCAGGCTCCTGACGTACACGAACTGCCCGTCCTTCACCGGCGTCGCGTCGGTCTCCGCGGCCGCGAGGGCGATCCGGTCGAGCGTGGCGGAGGCGCTGTTGGACCTGGCGGCCTCGGGGGCGGCTGCGGTCCCCGGGGAGGAAGTACGGTCAGCGGCGGAGTACGTGACGACCAGCGCCCCGGCCAGTGCCATCGTCGCGACGGGCAACAGCACCATGCGACGCGGCAGTCGACGGCGGGGTGCCGGAGACGCCTGCGTGGAGGGGGTGGTGCGGTCGCGGTCGATCTGCTGCATCAGAACATCCTTGTAGTGGAGGTGCCTGCTCGGCGGGAGGTCCCATTCGGCCGGAGCCGACAGCAACTCCTCTGCCTCACTCCGGGCGGGACCGGCGCTCGGCGGATTGTTGGTGTTCATCCGGTTTCCTCCTGCAGAAACATGGCCGCGAATGCGGCCTCACTCTCCTTCTCTCCGCGAGGGCCCCGCGGTTCCGGCTTCACGCCGTCGAGTTGAGCGGAGCTGAGCCGGGCCAGCTTCGCCCGGGCACGCGACAGCCGCGACCGCACGGTGCCGACCGGGATGCCGAGCGCCTCGGCGGCCTGCCCGTAGTCCAGCCCGGCCGACACGCACAGGGCGAACACCTCTCGGTCCTGGCGGCGCAACTGGCCCAGCGCCGCGTGGACCACCGCGAGACGGCGGGCATCGTCGATCCGGCCGGCCGTCTCGTCCGCGAAGTCCTCGACGGGACGCGGCTGCGGGCTGCGCGCCAGGAACGCGAGCCGCCGGCGCAGACCACGGTTGATGTTGTGCGCCTTGTGCGTGGCGATGCCGAGCAGCCAGGGCTTGAGCGAACCGCCCTCCGCCTCCACCGTCTCCCGGGTACGCCAGGCGGCGAGGAAGGTCTCGGACATGGCCTCCTCGGCCTCCGACCAGTTGCCGGTCAGCCGCAGGGCATGGTTGTAGACCGCCCGTGCGTACTGGTCGTACAGGTCGGCGAACGCCGCACGGTCCCCTGCCCGTATGCGTGCACGCACTGACTCTTCTCGTTCCGTTTGCCTCACACTCGTTACTCTCCGCAGACCGGACCGAGTTCCTGTGGCCTGCGTTACACCGCCGCGCCTGCCTGGGGTGTGCGGCTGACGCGTATCTTCGACTGGCCGTGCGGGCGCTCCTCCCAGTCCTCCATGAAACGCGCGTGCAGGCCGTGCTTGCGGGCCAGGGCGAGGAGGGTCTCGGTCCGGTAGTAGAAGTCCTCGCGCAGCACTTGGTGTTCGGTGCCCTCGGTGCGGTCGAAGGTGAAGTCGAAGAACCCGGTGTCGGTCAGTACGCGGCCGACGTGGGCGAGGCATTCGTCGATGACGTCCAGCGGCGAGTGGGAGAAGACGCTGTGCGCGTGGATGACGTCGAAGTGGTTGCTCGGCAGGAAGTCCAGGGTGAGGTCGCCGGTGATGGTCAGGTGCGGCAGCTTGTCCTGGAGGCGGCGCTCGGCGAGGGTCTTCTTGGCGGCCATCAGGATGTCGGGTGAGATGTCGATGCCGTAGTAGTTGCCGCTGTCGAGGTGGCTGATGAAGCGCCAGCCGCCGCGCAGGTTGCCGCAGCCGATGTCGAGCATGCGGTGCTCGGGGCGCAGCCCGTGCTCGACGAGGTAGTCGAACTGCATCCGCCCGAGCGCCAGCCATCGGTCGTGGGTCTGGCTGCCTACCGCGGCCTCGGGGTTGCGACGGGTGTCGGAGGCCATCACGGCCCGGTAGTAGCCGACGTGGTCGGGGTGCTTCAGGCGCAGCCAGGCGTCCCGGCCGGCCCTGCGGAGGTACGGGGTGACACGGCCGGGATGGGTCAGGGCGTAGCGCACCTTGTGGGTGAGGGCGGCTCGGTTGTTGCGCAGTTTCTTGGGTGACTTGGCGTCTGCGGGCATGGCGAAGTGACCTCCGTGCATAAGAGGACCGGGCCCCGGACAAGGGGTTCGAGAACGAAAAGGGGAGCCCGGTGAGGGGATGAAAGGAATGAAGGATGCGGTGCTGTCGCGCGCTCAGACGCGGCGGCGCAGGACCAGCACGGTGACGGCCGTGAGCAGGAGGGCGAGACCGCCGAGGACGGCGGTGTCGGTCCACTGGAAGGTCCAGTAGTCACCGTCCGGGTTGGCCTCGTAGAAGCGCGCGACGTACCCGTGCCGGTCCATGCACTCCTTGAGCTGGGTGCCGGACGGGAAGGGGCAGTTCATCACGTCGTCGCGGCGGCCCGAGGCGGTGATCAGGCCGTAGTGGCCGGCCGACCACTTCTCGCCCATGGGCGGCTTGGGGATGCTGCCGGCGCTGGTGTAGGTGTGCGGCGGGACGAGCAGGCGGGTCTTGTGCGTCCACTCCAGCAGGTACGTCATCGCCCCGGTCACCAGGAGAGTCAGACCCATGGCCTCCAGGACCCGGCGGGCCAGCAGACCCAGCAGGGTGCCGGCCGCCAGGCCGAACAGGGCGGCTGCGACGACCCGTGGGCCCGAGCCGCTGAGGGCGGTGTTCTCGTACCAGAACAGGCCGTAGCTCCGGTCGGCGGCCGGTCGCCACCACCACGCGAACACTCCCGCGAGCAGGCCGGAGAGGGCCACCGTGGTCACCGCGGCGAGGGCGAACCGCGAGGCGAACCACTGGCCGCGGCTCACGCCCTGGGCGAGGACCATGCGGTGCGTGCCCAGTTCCCGGTCGCGTCCCAGCAGCGGGGCGCCCCAGAAGACGCCGATCAGGACGGGCAGGACGATGTTCAGCGCCCCGAGGTACTTCAGCGGCTCGATGTCCAGTAGCAGGGGCAGGTCGGTCTCGGATCCGACGCAGTACAGCGGCCCGGGATCGCAGTGGTCGAACAGTCCGCTGCGCAGGTCGTCCAGCATGCCCGAGCGGGAGTACGCGGCGATCGCCACGACGGCGGCCAGTACGGCCGCGCCGATACCGACGAGCACCCGCTGCTGACGCCACGCGAGCCAGAAGGAGCCGTTCCAGAGGGAGCCGCTCCCGAGGGAGCCCTTCACGCCGCCGCCCCCGTCCGCTCGGCGAGGTCAGCGTGTGCCTCGTCGTCACCGGTCTGGAGGTGGCCGACCAGGATGTCCTCCAGCCTGGGCCGCTCGACGTGCCAGTCGCCGCTCACCGGTCCACGCTGCCGTATCAGGGCGGTCATCTGTCTGCCACTGGACCGGCGGTGTACGACGGTGTGCCGTCCGGCCAGGCTGTCCGCCTGGTCGGCATGTCCGGTCACCACGGCGTGGCTTTCGCGCAGCGCCTCGGCGTCCTCGCTCAGCTCGACGCGGCGGTCCCTCAGCAGCAGCACCCAGTCGCAGGTCTGCTCCAGTTCGGGCAGGACGTGCGAGGACAGCACGATGCTCGTGCCGCGCTCAGCGGCCTCGGTCATCAGCGCCGCCATGATCTCGCCCCGCGCCACGGGGTCGAGGTCGGCCATCGGCTCGTCGAGCAGCAGCAGTTCGGGCCGCTTGCCGAGCGCCAGTGCGAGCGCGACGCGGGTGCGCTGGCCAGGGGAGAGCTCGCCGACGCGGGCGGTGAGCGGGATGTCGCCCTCGCGGACGGTCAGCTCGGCGGCCGCCCGGTCCCACGAGGAGTTCAGCTTCTCGCCCATCCGCAGGGTGTCCGCCACGGTGAAGCGGGGGTAGAGCGGCTTGTCCTGGTTGAGCAGGGCGACCCGGGCGCGGGCCTCGGCCGTACCCGGTACGGCGTCCAGCACGCGTATCTCCCCGGAGCCGGCGCGCAGCAGGCCGCCGGCCAGGTGCAGCAGGGTGCTCTTGCCGGCGCCGTTGCGTCCGACGAGGGCGGTGATGCTGCCGCTGGGCACGGTGAACTCGCAGTCCCGCAGGGTCCAGCCACCTCGCGCCCGGTACCGGAATCCGAGTCCCGTGGCGCGCAGCGCGGCCGGCGCGTCAGGCCCGGTCATGCGTCCTCCTCTTGCCGCTCCCGATCGCGCGGGGAGTGGCTGTCTTGCTCGTTGTCGTGGCGGTTGTCGTGGGCGTCGAGGGCGGCGGTGACCAGGGCCAGGATGTCGGCCCGTTCGAGTCCCGCCGCCCGCGCGCGGGCCGTCCAGTCGGTGAGCTCCGCCCGCAGGGGGGAGTCGTCCTCGGCGCCGGGCCGCGCGAGCGATCTCGTCACGAACGTCCCCAGCCCGCGGCGCAGTTCGACCAGGCCGGCCTGCTCCATGTCGCGGTAGGCCCGGAGCACGGTGTTGGGGTTGATGGCGGTCGCCGCCACCACCTCCCTGGCCGTGGGCAACTTGTCCCCGACCTTCAACGTGCCCATCCGCAGCGCCCGTTCGGTCTGCTCGACGATCTGCACATAGGCCGGTACGCCGCTGCCACGGTCGATCCGGTACTCGACCACGTCACCTTCCACGATTGCAGTGTGCTTCCATTAATGAATTAATACAAGCATGATGGAGGCGTGGCAGGGATGTCAACCAGGAGCACTACCCGAGCGGCCCTGGTCGTCGCTGTCGCACTGACCCTCGCCGCGGTGGCCCAGCAACTCCTGCTGCTCGTCGGCCTGGGCGTCCTGCTGCCCGGCCGGCAGCCCTGGCCCTTCCTGCTGGGCGCGGCCCCCGCCTGGTGGCTCGCCCGCCCCCGGTGGTGGCAGGCGGACCCGCCTCGGCCGCTGATACGGGCCATACGCGTGCTGCGCCGCATACCGGCCCCGGCGTACCTCGTGACCGTGCTGGCCCTGGCGGCCGGAATCTGGGCCGCCCTGCAGGATCACGAGCCGTACCTCGGACACGAGGAGGCGGTGTACGCCAACAAGGCCCGCTCCTGGACCGACGGCACCCCCGACGCCGGCTGGGGCAGCTACCGTCCCCCCGGCCTCCCGGCGCTGGGGCGCATCGCCCTCGCGGTCCACGACGACGTGGGCAGCCTGCGCGCGACGGCCCTCCTGCTCACCCTCTTCACCCTCACCGCGACCTACGTCGTCGCGGCCCGCTGGACCACACCCCGCCGCGCCGCGGTGGTCGTCCTGCTCCTGCTCTCCGGTCTCGGATTCCTGCGCCGCGTACCGGAGTTCCTCAACGACATAGGCACCACCGGCCTGCTGCTGATCGTCGTCTTCCTCTTCACCCGAGCCCAGGAAGTACGCCACTCCCGGGCCCTGCCCGCAGCGGCCGCCGTGGCGGTGGTGGCCTTCTACCTGCGCTACGGCAGCGCGGGCAACCTCCTGGCGATATCCCTGGCCGCGCTGTTCGCCTACGGTCCGCGCGCCTGGCTCGCCCAGGGCCGCCGCCTCGCCGCCGCGCTGGCCGTCCTCGCCCTCGGCCTGCTGCCGCACTTCGTCCACGCCACGCAAGTCACCGGATCACCGCTCGGCCTGATTCTGTGGGCCGGCTCCCAGGCCAACCGAGTCTTCGTGGGCGACGGCCTCGCCTACTACCTCGCGATCTTCCCGTACCGCCTGGCCGGAGACCTGGGAGCGGTGGTGATGACCGGCGGACTGCTCCTGGCGGTGCGCGCCCTGCGCCGCGGAGACGGTGGGGCGCGCGCCACACGCCGGGTGTTCCTGGGCTCGACGTCCGTCCTCGTCTTCGTCGTCCTCGGTCTGGCGACCGACGGCGAACCGCGGTTCGTCTACCTCCCCGTCATCCTGCTCACCGTCCTGGGAGTCGAGGCCGTCACGGAGCGGACCGGGCACTGGAACAGGGGGGTGCTCGCCGCTGTCGCCGCACTGGCCGGCCTGACCACCGTCGGCACGGCCCAAGTCGTGGCCCACGGAGCCATGCCCGGCCCCGACCGCCTCAGCCTCTCCACCGTCCCGGTCGCCGAGCGGCTCGGGTCGGACGGTCCCTGCCTCCTGGTCACCGGCTACGAACCGGAGATGGGCTGGTACTCAGGCTGTGACGCGGTCACCTACGCCCAGTACCGCCGCATGACCCCGCCCCCCGGAACCCCCGTGACCCTGGTCCTCTTCGAATACGGCCGCCTACAACCGGACGACGCCTCCCTGGCCCGCCTCATCGGCGACCGGGACACCACCGTGCGCACGATCCCCACGGACGGCGCGCTGGGCACGGCGACAGCGGTCACACTGCGTTGAATTGCGCACCCTTTTCGCAGAGTTGGAATCCGGAGGCAACAGGCCGCAGGACCTAACGCTTCCACCAAGGCGCCGAGATGTCCCGCAGCGTGTTGGTGCCGCAGTGCACCTCGCCATTCCTCAGGTGGTAGGTCTCGTAGTCGTCGACGTAGGACACCCGCATCCCCGCCTTGCGGTATGCGGCGTTGACCGCCTCGGTGAAGATGTCCTTGCCGCCGATCAACGGCCCCCACTGCTTCGGCGCCAGGTAGCGGTCCTTGGCAAGGACCACGCCGTTGACCGCGCCCGGTATGTACGCGCTGACCATCCGGGTTTCGTCGACGGCCGCGCCCAGGTCCCGCTTGCCGTACTCCCCCGCCGCGTCCGGCACATCGGCCGATGCGCCGAGCCGGGTCAGTCGCCGCGTCCCCGCGAAGTCGCCCTGCTCCTCGTCGTTGGGGCGCGAGTACAGCGCGGGCACCCGGACCACCTCGGCGTCGGTGATGCCGGTCTCCCGCTTGAGGGTTTTCAGGTTGGCGGCGATGCGCTGCGCGGCGAGGGCGTTGTCCTCGCGGAGTCGGCCGGCGGCGAGGACCTGGTTGATGGTCTCCTTCGGCGCGGACGCGTACTCGCCGCCCTTGAACGAGAACATCTTGGTCGCTCCGTGGCCCGCGGCCTTCGCATCCTTGAGCAGCTTCATGCCCAACTCGGGGTCGGCGATGGCGAGCCGCCAGCCGCGCGGGGTGTCGGCGGGCAGGAACTGGACGAACTCGTCCACATGGCCGACGTCCAGCCACGAGGTGTCCAGCAGCAGCGGGTCCTGCATGCCCTGCGACGCCAGCAGCGTCCGCATCGCCTTGACCGGCTTGACGCCGGTGTCCTTGTACTCGCCCATGACGATGCGCCCGGCGGGGTAGGACCGGCCGCCGTGCTCGTAGGCGGGGATGGTCTCCAGGTTGCCCATGGAGTCGAGGGTCGAGTCCTCGACGCCGCGTCCCAGCGAGACCTGCACCGCCCCCACATTTCGTCCGCGCAGCTTCTCGAACACCAGGCGGCCCGCATCACGCCACGGCTGCGCCGAGCGGATCATGACCCGCATGCCGTGCGGCTTGCCGCCGGGGCCGGCCATGGTCACGTATCCCGGCTCCAGGAAGTCCTGCACCCAGATGTCCTCGTCCAGCTCGTGCATGGGGAACTTCAGCAGGGGTTTGGCGATGCCCGCCCGCTCGACCTGTGTCTCGAGCACCTTGACGAACTTCTTCTGGGCCCGGTCGTACGGATAGTCGCCGCGCTTCTCGATGACCATGACCTGCTGCGCCTGCTGGAGGTGGTGGTGTGTGAGCAGCGGGGCGGCGTGCAGGGCGACGCGGTCGGTGGTGGCCTTTGCGCCACGACCGGGGCTGACCTTCAGTTCGACGACCGCGGTGCCGTCCCACACCGCCCGGTCTCTTATGACGTCGGTGCCCTCGATGCCGAGCTCGACCCCGGCGCGCAGCTCGGCGGCGGACAGCTTGGTCGTCGGCTTGACGACGGTCCAGGCGGTGCCGCGCTTGACGAAGAGCCGGGTGTACTTCGCCCCGGTACCGGTGACCTTGACCGTGCCGACGGCGGAGGCGTGCAGCCCGGTCATCGGTACGGTGCGCAGCCGGGCCAGGTCGGCGGCGTCCGCCTTGCCGTTGACCTTGGTGTCGGCGGCGTCGTTGCACTTGGCCAGCTTGGCGTCGGACAGCGGCTTGCCGTCGGGGCCGGTGGACCTGCACCGCTCGGTGTCGTCGTCGATGTTGGGGAGGAAGACCGCTCCCCGCCCAGTGGTCCAGCTGTCCTCACCGGCGTTGTCCGTGCCGCCGGTGACGTCCACGCGGCCGTCGCGGTCGACATCCGCGCGCAGGTCCGCCGGGGTGGCCGGCTTCGCCGCGAAGGCGGGGGTGGCGGGAGCCAGCGTCGCGCCCGCCAAGGTGATGGCCAGAACGGTCCGTATCGCAAGAGTCTTACGCAACCTGCGTTGTCCTTGTCGTTCATGAGCCCCGGTCAGGTGGACCGGAGTCGGGTGGTTTGTCGGGTGTGTGGTGCCAGAGGCCAACTGCCTTACGCGGGTTGCGCATCGAGCCAGGGGACGGTCGGCGGAATGCGGGAACCTACCTCGCTCCGCGCTCGCGCGGAGACGTCATGCCGTCGGCGGTCAGGACGGGCTTCCGGTCCTGATGGGCGCAGCCGTGGGCCCGCACCTGCGAACCGGCGGCCGGGCCGTCCTGCACCGGCTCCCCGTCGGTTGCCCTGAACGCGGCAGCGACACGGTCGAGCGTGGCGGACACACTGTCCGACCCGGTGGCTCCGCACGCCGGAGAGGAGCGATGTTCACCTAGGGCCAACGTGACGGCCAGCGCCCCGGCCAGCGCCAGCGAGGCCACGGGCAACACCACAGCCGGGCGCGGGAATCGTGGGCGAGATACCGAGGACGTCATGCCTGGACCCGCTACCGCCGCGGTCCCGCGGCTGCGTAGGTTGCCGTGCCGACGACCGCGAGGACGAGGGCCGTCCAGGTGCCCGCCGTCGTGCCGGGCGGCAGCAGCATCCAACTCGCCACCTGCCTCGGCGTATCCGTCGGGGGCGGGGCGAAGAGCGCGAACGACAGCCAGGACATCGGCAGTGTCCACGCGTACTGCGCCCCGAACACCGTCGCCCCGGCGGCGGCCAGCCCCATCAGCCCCGCGCTGTCACGGACGACGAACGCGGTGGTGGCCAGGTCCTCGCCCAACGTCTGCACCGCCACCAGCACCGCGCCGACGACCGTGCCGATGAGCACCACATGCGCCGCCCTGCGCGGCACCCAGCGGATCGCGGCCGTCCGGTCCAGCGCGACGTCCTGCCCGCCTAGCCCGATCGAGGCCGCCATCACCCCCGCGGCAAGAACGAGTGTGGGCAGTTTCGGATCAACGGGCCCGTCGCTGCCGTCCCGGGCGAGTGCCCATACCGCCAGCGCGCTGATCAGCACCACGGCCAACGACGCGGGCGCCTGCCGCGAACGGGCGTACAGCGTCAGCCACCTCACTGGGACTCACCGCTGGCCAGCTCGTGGAGCGGGTCGCCCTTGCAGGAGACCGCGGCGGCGTGCATCGCCCTGATCCGCGAGAACTGTTCGGACCGCGGCAGTGCCTTGAGCTCCTTCCACACCGGGTGGGCCAGTTCGAGCTGGTCGCGCGAGGAGTGGACGGTGCCATGGAGCGGCTTGAGGTCCCCGAGGACCCAGCCGGCCGCGACGCTCTGCGCGGCGAGCTCACCGGACGTGCCGCTCTCGCTGTCGCTGCGGGCGAAACAGATCGGCGCCATGCCCTGGGCGACCAGGGCCCGGGTCAGTGCCTCGCCCTTCGCGGTGGCGAGCGTCCCGTCGTCGAAGTCGACGAGCACGGCGTCGCGGGGCCGTTCCGGCGTATCCATCTGCGCCCGCGGGGCGGTGGTCTCACGGATCGAGACCGGTGCCTGGCCGCCCAGGGCGTCGTGCAGAAGACGCAGCGCCTTCCTGCCGGGACCGGCGAGGTCGTCGAGTCGTGCCTGGTGCGCCTTCGTCACGCACACCGGGCCGTCGCACACCATCGCCGCGGCGGCCTCGTCGACGACGTACGTCCGGCGCGGGTCGGAGGGGAGGACGAGCAGGGCGAGCGCCGCGCCCGCCAGGACGGGCGTCAGGGCGAGCAGCCGGGCGCGCCGGGTCGCGGCGGCCAGCAGGGCGAAGCCCGTCCCGGCCATGCCGAGCAGCCACAGCGTCTGCCCGAGGTGCACGGAGGGCGAGAGCGTGAGGAGCATCTCGCGCACCTCCGCCACCACCGGTGACAGCAGCGAGATCCGGTTCGGCACCGCGGCCGTCGGCACCACCGACTCCGCCGCCTGCCGCAGGAGGATGGTGAACAGGAAGGCGCCCACGGTCAGCGCGGGCGGGATGAGCGGGGACGGCAGCGCCCGCCCGACGCCCATGCCGAGCACGGCCCCCGCGACCAGCGAGAGTGCCGCCACCAGTGAGATCGGCAGCCATCCGAGGTGCGTGTACCCGCTGCCGGCCGACACCTGGATCGCGCCCACGAGGATCAGGAGTCCGAAGGCCGAGGCCAGCGTGAGCGCCGTCGTGCCCGCCAGCGTGGCGGCGCGCTGCCAGGCGGGCCGCGGGGTGCTCGTCAGCAGCTCGGAGACGTTCGAGCGGTGGTCGCGCAGCCCCTGGAGTGCCCCGAGCCCCACGGCGAGCGGCCAGAGGAACAGCAGTTGGGAGCGCGTCCACATGGCCATGGACGTCCACTGGGCCGTCCACATCGCGGTGCCCTTCCACCATGGACCGCTCAGCAGGTACAGGAACGCCAGCGCGGTCGTCAGGACCACGGCCCCGGCCCACGGGGCGACGGAGCGCCTCAGTTCGATGCGCAGGATGCGGACGTTCACCAGGTGCCCCTTCCCTGCCTGGGATTGAGCAGCATGGCCGAGTAGCCGCGCTCCAGCGGGCTGTCACCCTCGTGCTCCGGGCCGCCCACCGAGGCCAGTTCGTCCGGAGCGCCCTGGAAGACCAGTCGGCCTTCGGCGAAGAGCACCACGTCGGTGCAGGCGGCGGCGACGTCCTCCACCAGGTGGGTGGAGACGACCACACAGGTGTCCGTGCCGAGTTCCTGCAGCAGTTCGCGGAAACGCAGCCGCTGCGAAGGGTCCAGGCCGACCGTCGGCTCGTCCAGCAGCAGGACCGACGGGTCGTTGACGATGGCCTGCGCGATGCCGACCCGCCGCACCATGCCGCCCGACAGGGCCTTCATCTTGTCGTCGGCACGGTCCGCCAGGCCCACCCGTTCCACGGCGCGTTGCACCACCCCCGGGATGTCCGCCTTGGGGACCTCCTTCAGCCAGGCCATGTACTCGACGAACTCGCGCACCGTGAAGCGCTTGTAGTAGCCGAACTCCTGCGGCAGATAGCCGATCCGGCGGCGCAGCGCACGGTGCTCGCCCAGGCCGCCCGCGGACTCGCCGAGCAGCTCCAGGGTGCCCTCGGCGGGGCGCAGTACGGTGGCCAGCGCCCGGATGAGGGTGGTCTTGCCCGCCCCGTTGGGTCCGAGGAGGCCGTGGACACCGGTGCCCAGCGACAGGTCGAGCCCGTCGACGGCCATCCGTTTCCGGCCGGCCCTGACCTTCAGTCCGGTGGCCCGGATCTGCCAGGCGTAGGTCGTCGGTGCGATGTCGGCCGCGCTTACCGCGGGCATCATGCGGTGGTCCTTTCGGGATGGTCCGATGCTCGGATCGGTTCGGTTGGTTCGACTGGTCATCGATGGGCTCCCAGCACGGAGTACGCGCCCCTGCGGGCGATCACGACACCGATGCCGAGCGCGAGGATCAGCCCCCACACGGGCAGCCCGCCCGACTGCAGAGCGAAGGTGGTTCGGCTCGTGGCGAGCGTCGGCGCCACGATGACGGCGGCCCATACGGCCGTCAGCGCGACGGCGGCGCGGGTCACCCCGATGACACCGCCGAGCGCCAGGGTCGTCGAGGTGAAGGCCAGACAGGGCAGCAGCCACTGGGCCGCCATCACCCCCGTCGCCCATCCGCCCATCAGCAGCGCGGGGACGACCACGGCGAGCACGGACGCGGTGCGCCGCAGGACCAGATAGAGCCCGGCCCTGGGCACCGAGGCCGTCAGCTCGTACGCCGGGTCCAGGCCGCGGGACCAGGACGCGGCGACGCCGAGCACGGGCAGGACCGGGGCGAGCAGCAGCACCAGCGACACCTCGCCGTAGCCGGGGCCAGCCAGGTCCAGCAGCAGCGCGATCAGCGTCACGCTCGCGACCATGGCCAGCCACGGCACCATCGTGGGCGTCATCCACATGGACAGCCGCGCCGACCAGTGCCGCCTGCGCGGCATCACGGCGGGGGCGGTCAGGTGGGGTTCGAGGCCGGACCACACGGTGTCGACCAGCGCGGCCACTGCGGGCGCCTCGGCCGTGACGGCGGCCGACAGCCGGTCGCGGCACACCGCGCACGCCGCCAAATGGGCTTCCAGCGCCCACACTTCGTCGGCGGCGAGGTCCGTGCCGCCGCGCGCGTAAGCGTCGATGATCCGCATCGACGCGTGTTCCACGCTCATGCCAGCGCCTTTCGCATCGCGGTCCTGGCCCGGCGGGCCCTGGTCTTGACCGTGCCCTCGGGCAGCCCGAGCAGGACGGCGGTCTCCCGGACCGACAGCCCGTCGAGCACCATGGCCTGCAGTACCTGTCTGAGCTCCGGCGCGAGGCGCCGCAGTGCGTCCCCGACGTCACCGCCGACGGTCGTCGCGAGCGCCTCCTCCTCGGCGGCGGGCGCCACGGGCTGCGGGGCTGCCGCGGGCGGCGGCTCCGCGTGGTGGGCCCTGCGCCGGAAGGCGTCGACGAGGCGGCGCGCCGCGATCGTCCACAGCCATCCGACGGCCGTCCCTCCGGCCGCGGCCCCGGCGAACGAGCCCGCCGCACGCCACACCGCCAGATACGTCTCCTGCATGACCTCGGCGACGATCTGCTCGTCCGCGCAGCGACGGCGCAGCCGCACCGCCAGCCACGGCGACGTACGCCGGTACAGCTCCTCGAACGCGGCCCGGTCGCCCTTGGCGACCAGCCGGACGAGACGCTCCTCGTCCAGCTCCCCCGGTGCCTTCCTTGCTGATCTCACACCCTCTAGACGGCGGGCCCGGCGGCAGGTTTTCCCCTCGGCGTGATCCCCGTCACACCCAGGTATCCGCGGAAACCCGGCCCGACGGCAGCGTCAGCGGGGCGGGCGGACCTTGCCGTTCTCCCAGGCCCAGGCGGCGACCTCGACCCGGTTTCGCACACCCAGCTTGCTGTGGATGTTCGTCAGGTGGGTCTTGACCGTGGACAGGGACAGGCACAGCTCCGCCCGGATCTCCTCGTTGGTGCGGCCGACCGCCACCAGCCGTGCGACATCGAGCTCACGGTCGGTCAGGGGGTGGGCCCGTGCGGCTTCGTCCTCCGAAGGCAGCCGCCGGTCCTCGAGTTGCCGCAGCAGAGGCAGGGTCACAGCGGGCGAGACCAGCGCGTCCCCGCGTGCCGCGGCCCGCACGGCCTCGATGAGCAGCGCGGACCCGGCGTCCTTGAGAAGGAATCCGCAGGCACCGTTGCGCAGCGCGGTGCGGACGTAGTCGTCCTGGTTGAAGGTGGTCACCACGACGACCCGCATCGGGTCCACCGCCGCGGGTCCGGCCAGCGCCCGGACGACCTCCAGGCCGTCCAGCTTCGGCATCCGGATGTCGACCAGGCAGACGTCCGGGCGCAGCCGACGGGCCATCTCCACGCACTCGGCTCCGTCCGCGGCCTCACCTACGACCTCGATACCGGGATAGGCGTTCAGGATGAGGCTGAATCCGGTACGGACCAGTTCCTGGTCGTCGGCTATCAGGACCCGGGTCGCGGAGGTGCTCACGCCGGTGATCTTGTCACAGCGCTGACCAGCACCGGGAACTCGGCGCACACCCGCCAGCCGCCGTCCGCCGTCCCCGCCGCCTGCAGCGCACCGTCGACCGCCTCGACCCGTTCACACAGGCCGACGATGCCGAAACCGCCGCGACCCCCGGCCGGTACCGTGCGCCGTTCGTGCGGGGCGGAGTTGACCACCTCCACCAGCAGCCGCTCCCCCTCGGCCTCGACCCGGACGGTGACCCCGGCACCGGGAGCATGGCGGCGTACGTTCGTCAGCGCCTCCTGTACGACTCGCTGCACGGACGTCTCGACCTCCGGTGCGAGCTTCACCGTGCGGGCCGCCGCAGCGAACCGCAGACTCGCCTCCTGCTCACCGCCCGAGGAGAAGTCGGATACCAGCGTGGCGAGTTGATCGTTGAGTTCGCCGGGCCGCAGGGTCCGGCTGTCGTCCTCGCGCAGGACGCGCACCAGTCGGCGCATCGAGTCCAGGGTCTCGACGCCGGCCTTGCGGATGTCCTCCAGGATGGGTTCGACCTGGTCCGGGGAGACCTGCAACACCGTCCGAGCGGCGTCGGTCTGGACCACGATCCCGGTCACATGGTGGGCGACGAAGTCGTGCAGGTCCCGCGCCAGTTCCATCCGCTCGCCCTGGCGCACGGCGGCGATCGTACGGGCTCGGCGGGCGTCAAGGGATCGCAGATAACAGCCGAGCGCGACCGCGGCCCCGACGGCGAACGTGAACAGGAAAGCGCAGATGCTCGCCCAGAACAGGCTGCCCCACAACCGGTAGGGAACAGCGATCACGGCGACGCCGAGAGACACGGCCAGCGCCACCGCGGCAGCCGGTGGCGTCGTCGAACGGCAGGTCTTCGCCAGCATGCCCAGCAGGCAGACGAGTTCCAGGAAGCTCCAGCCCTCCGGAGGCACATGCGTCGCCACCGCGAACTCGGTGAGGGCCAGCGAGAGCAGGGCGGCGAGCCCTGCCGTGTACTCCCTGCACAGCCGGCGCGAGGGTATGAGCAGAAGGAGGGCCGCGACGGGTCCGGAGCACAGGTACACGGCGCCGCGGAAGGAGCCGTACTCCAGCAGGAACAGACCGTCGAGCAGCCACAGCAGGACGAGAGCCGCGTACATCGACAACGTGATGACGGACTTGGCCGGTTCCCGGTGCCGGGCGGAACGACGTCGTACACGGCGGGCTGCTTCGGTGATCACGGACGGAAAGGTTACGGAAGAGCGGCCGAGCGACGGGTCGGCCGAATGACCGAGGTGCAGTGATCGAAATCGGTTACTCGGCCGAGGGGCGAACAGGCCATCCGGCGAAATCGTCGAGCCATGCAGATGTTCACCATGTTCCAGGGCCTCATCGCCGGCCTCGCCGGGCTGTGCATCCTCGTCGCCGGCACGGCGTCCGTCATGTACGCCCTCAACGGGACGGGGCCGGAGGAACCGGTCCTCGAGCGCGGCGGCACGACGCCGGAACCGCTCGTACGCATGCGCCGAAGTGACGCCGTCTTCCCGGGGCAGTGCTGACCGAGCCGACGGTGCAAGCGAACAGTGACCTCGTGGTGATCTCCCTCGACCGGGAGCGCAGTGCCCGGCTGCTGAGAGAGGTGCGCAGAACGCAGCTGCTGCCACCGGTGGTCCACCCCTGGGGGAAGCTGCAGGCTTACGGAGAACTCCTGCTCCGGCGACGGCGCCCGCTGGCGGTTCTGGACGTGCCGGACGAGGGATGCGCGCAGCAACTCGGGCAGCGCGTCGCTGTTCTGCGGCGGCTCGCGCCCGTGACCGTCCTCGCGCCCGAAGGCACCTCATCCGCGGCGCTGTTCGACGAGGGTGCCACCAACGTCCTGGACCGCGGCCTGCCGATCGACGAACTGGCCGCCCGGCTGAGGGCGGATCAGCGGTGGCTCGCCAGGGGCGGGGCGTACGCGTCCCGGTCCCAGGAGCGAGTCCCGGTGCCGCCTCCCCTGTGGCCCCAGCAGACTTCGCAGCGAGTCCTTCTGCGGCTCATGCTCACCGACCCCGGCCCCTGGTGCTGCCACGACCTGACCTGTCTGCTGGGCTCCACCGAGCAGCCGTTGACCAGGCCCGCCCTTCGTGCGCGCATGGCGAGACTGGACGTTCACCTCGGCCGTCTAGGAATGGCCTTGCGCCGGACCGGCGGCTGGGGACGCTTCGCCTACACGGTCGTCCCCTGGACCGAGCTCAGCCCTGCTGCTCCCCTCTGGCATGCTCTGTGAACGTGCAACCTTTGAAGGCTGAAGACCCCACCCAGATTGGCTCATTCCGGCTCCTCGGCAGGCTGGGGTCCGGCGGCATGGGCCGCGTCTACCTCGCCCGGTCGGCCGGCGGACGGACCGTCGCGGTCAAGGTCGTACATGCCGAGCTCGCCGCCCAGGACCAGTTCCGGCGCCGCTTCGCGCGCGAGGTCGCCGTGCTGGAACAGGTCGGCGGCGTCGGGACCGCGCCCGTGCTCGACGCGGACAGCGACGCCGAGTCCCCCTGGGTTGCCATCGGGTACGTCGCCGGGCCCGCCCTGCGGACGGTGGTGGCCGAGGAGTACGGGCCGCTTCCCCCGGCGTCGGTACGGTCCCTGGCCGTCGGGCTCGCCCAGGCCCTGGCGCACATCCACGCCGCCGGGCTGGTCCACCGGGACCTCAAGCCGTCGAACATCCTGCTCACCGTCGACGGCCCCCGCCTCATCGACTTCGGCATAGCCCGAGCCGTCGACACCGTCACCGACGGCGGGCTGACCAGCACCGGCGCGCTCGTCGGATCCCCCGGCTTCATGTCACCCGAGCAGGTGCGCGGCGAGCGTCTGACGCCCGCGTCGGACATCTTCTGCCTCGGCTCGGTCCTGGCCTACGCGGCGACCGGCCGCTCCCCGTTCGGGTCCGCCGAAAGCGGCGTCCACGCCACCATGTTCCGCATCGCCCACGATGAGCCCGACCTCGCCGGACTCCCGGACGAGCTCGCCGACCTGGTGCGCGCCTGCCTCCACAAGGCCCCGGCCGCCCGCCCCACCGCCGCGCGGCTCGCCGCCACGGTCCAGGCCACCGACCCGTGGCTCCCCGCCGGGCTGCTCGCCGGCCTCGGGCGGCACGCGGCCCGGCTCCTCGACGAGGAGGGCGACCCCACCCCCGCACCGATACCCGTACCCACGCCCTCGCGCAGAAGGAAACGCCCGCGGCCCACCAGACGCCCGCTGCTCATCGGCGTGGGCTCCACCGTCGCACTCGCCCTCGCCGGGGGCCTCGTCTACCTCCTCGAGCCCGGCAAGCGCACCACCACGACCACCCGGTCCGAGATCCCCGCCGCCTTCCAGGGCGCCTGGGAAGGCATCGTCACGGGCACGCAGGAAGTCCCGTCCGAGACCGCCCGCATCGAGATCACCGACGGCAAGCCGGGCGACAAGGCGGCCACCTACGTCACGGTCACGGGCGAGCGGCTCTGCATGGGGCGCTCGACGCTCGTCTCGGCGAACGAGGACAAGGTCGTGTTCGGCGAGAGCGGCGTGACGACCAGCGTGCCCGCCAAACAGTGCACCCCGGCCGCGCACCAGACGCTGACCATGCGCTCGCCCGACGTCCTGCAGTGGAAGTCAGGGGCGGCGACGGCCACGTTCCAGAAGGTGAAGACGGCCCGGCAGATCGTGCCGGCGAAGCTGGTGGGCCGCTGGCAGCAGGCCCCGAACCCGGAATTGCCGGAGGACCAGCAGGACCTGTGGTCGACCCGGATCACCATCAGCCAGGGCCCGATCGGCGCCTCGCTCGTCCATATCGCGCAGAGCTACCCGGAGACGGACGAGAAGACCGGCGAAGAGACCGGCGGCACCAGCAACTGCGCGAGCACCGCCGTCGTCGGCGGCGCCGGCAACCTGCTGATCATCGGCCCGCCGACACCCGACACGACCGCGGGCGCCTGGGATCCCGGCTGCATCGAGTGGGGCTCGTCGCAGAGCCTGCGCGTCGAACGCGTCGGCGGCGAGGACCGGCTGCTGATGTACGGCATGATCGCGGAGGGCGAGCCCGGCGAGTACGTCAAGGTGGACTGACGGCCCCTGTCAGTCAGACCCTCCCACAGCGCTCGGCCCCACCGGGCCGAAGCTCAGTGGGGCCGAGTTCAGAGCCGTCGCGACCACGGAACGTGAGCGATTCGCCGAATGTTTCAGTCGTCGCTGAAACGCCACTTCGAGGCAGGGTGCCCCATCGGAGTCGGGGTAGTGACCACCTGGTCACCACCCGCCGCCCAGTGGAAGAGCCACCGGACAGTCGCCACGTTCACCACCGACCCGTCCGAGCGGAAATCCCACATCTGATAGCGACCGCCGTTGCATTCCATCCAGTAGACGTCGCCGGAGCTGTTGCTGTCGAGGCACTGGTTGGTATAGGCCCTGACAATGTTGTTACCCCGCCGGTCCCACTGCTGATCATTGCCCCAACGGCAGAATTGGGCGTGCACTTTGCCGCCGTCAGCGGCAGTCAGACACCAGCCGCTGTTCACATTCCTGACCAACGTGTTCTCGTCAGCGCTCGCGCTGGTTGCCGTTCCTCCCACGAGAAATGCGGTCGCAACTGCTGCCGAAGCGGCCCGGGCTACCCACTTGTGCTTGTTGTTCATTTTTCCTCGAGTCGTGTTGCAGTCGAGAGGGACGACTTGACGCGTCCCTCCAGACGTGAGGCGCGTACTCGATGATCATGGTGTAGGTATCTGAGGAATTCGCTGCGGAGCGTAGGCACGTGCGGAAGTCGTTATAGAGAGATGCCGGCGGGACCCGAAAATCCCGGGGCCTCAGTGATCCTGGAAATGTGACATACGGCGGTGCCGACCGTTGTGGGGCAGACGCGTTCCCGGTCGCTGTCCGACCGGTTTCCGTGCCGTGCGGGCGAGCGGTGGAGGGACCACCATGCGCAGTTGCAGGGTGTCGTCGCGCAGGAGGTTGCTCGGCGGGAGCGGGGGAATTGGTGCGGTGCCACGCCGCCGGCACCGCGAGCGGGGCAGGCGCCAGTGGAAATGGACGGCGAACAGACGGAAGGCGATTACGGCGAGAACGGTGGCGGTCCCCGTGAAGGCGTCGAGTGCGCCTGCGGTGTGGAGTACGGACGTGGTCAACGCGCCGGTTATGGCAGGGACGGCGTACAGGTCGCTGTCCCATCGCATGGAATACGGCAGTTCGCCGGCGATCACGCTGGCGATGACTCCTCCACCGATGGCGGTGCCGACTCCCAGGGCGGCTGACGGAAAAATGCCCATGCCGTGTTCGAGGGCTTTGAGCGCGCCGGTGACACTGAAGAGGCCGAGACCGAGGGCGTCCAGCAGCTCGAAGACGTAGGGCTCACGCTCGTTGGACCGGCTGAGGTAGGCGAGCAGTGCCGCGGCGACAGGCGGGAGTGGATAGCCGGGGTCGGTGAACGCGATGGGTTTGACGTCGAGGACGAGGTCACGCACCAGGCCGCCGCCCAGCCCGACGGCCTCCGCGGCGACGACGGCCCCGATGAAGGAGAAGTCCTTGCGTACCGCGAGGAAGGCTCCCGACAGCGCGAAGCCGAAGATGCCGAGCAGATCGAGGGAGTACATTGCCACGGCGGTCAGTTGGTGCATGAAGTTCGGCTCATTCTCCAGTGACCTCT
>CBFGZZ010000144.1:0-20194 GCA_965653385.1 uncultured Streptomyces sp.
AACGCCCACAAGAAGCGCCGGGCGATCCTCGAGCAGGCCTCCGGCTACCGCGGTCAGCGTTCGCGCCTGTACCGCAAGGCCAAGGAGCAGGTCACCCACTCGCTGGTCTACAACTACAACGACCGCAAGAAGCGCAAGGGTGACTTCCGCCAGCTGTGGATCCAGCGCATCAACGCCGCTGCCCGCGCCAACGGCATCACGTACAACCGCTTCATCCAGGGTCTGAAGGCCGCGAACGTCGAGGTCGACCGCAAGATCCTGGCCGAGCTGGCCGTCAACGACGCGGGCGCCTTCGCGGCGCTGGTCGAGGTCGCGCAGAAGGCGCTGCCGAGCGACGTCAACGCTCCGAAGGCGGCGTGACGCTGCGCTGGCTCTGAGCCGACGTAACTGAAGGACCCGCAGGCTTCATGGCTTGCGGGTCCTGTTGTTGGTGGCACCCGGAATCGCCGAACCGAACTGCTGAAGGAACAGACATGCCCCCGGCCAGCCCCGAGCTGATCTCCCCCCGTTCCCCCCGTGTCTCCGCCGCCCGGCGGCTCGGTAAGCGGAACTTCCGGGGCAAGGAGCGGCTGTTCCTGGCCGAGGGGCCGCAGGCTGTGCGGGAGGCGGCCGGGCACGCGGACACCCTGGTGGAGCTGTTCGCCACGCTGGACGCCGCGGAGCGGTACGCCGACATCATCGGGGAGGCCCGTGCGGCCGGCGCGCGGGTGCACCTGGCCGCGGAGCAGGTGATCGCCGACATCTCCACCACCGTCACCCCGCAGGGGCTCGTCGGTGTCTGCCGGTTCATCGACACCCCGTTCGAGGAGATCCTCGCCGCCCGGCCCAGGCTCGTGGCCGTCCTCGCCCATGTGCGGGACCCCGGGAACGCCGGGACCGTGCTGCGGTGCGCCGATGCCGCCGGTGCCGAGGCCGTCGTCCTCACCGATGCTTCCGTGGACCTGTACAACCCGAAGGCGGTCCGGGCCTCGGTGGGCTCCCTGTTCCACCTGCCGGTCGCCGTGGGCGTGCCCGTCGAGCGGGCCGTGGCCGGACTGAAGGACGCCGGGGTGCGGATTCTCGCCGCCGATGGTGCCGGGACCGACGACCTCGACGACGAGCTCGACAAGGGCACCATGGGCGGGCCGACCGCCTGGGTGTTCGGGAACGAGGCCTGGGGGCTTCCGGAGGAGACCCGCGCGCTGGCCGACGCCGTCGTGCGCGTCCCGATCCACGGGAAGGCCGAGAGCCTGAACCTCGCCACCGCCGCCGCCGTATGTCTCTATGCGTCGGCCCGTGCACAGCGCGCCTCCGGAGGGTGCCGCACCGTCACCGAGAGCTAGTAGGGTGACCAGCTCGGGGGCCCCAAAGCCGTCGTGAGAGGTGGGGTACGGGGATGAGTGTCGGCACGAGCAGCGCGCCGGGGGCACGGGAGGTGCGGCGGCCGTCCGCGTCCCGGCCCGGTGATCTCGCCGAGCTCGGAATCGATCCCGACGACCTGCCCGACGGCCTCGTCGTCGCCGACGAGCAGGGGCACGTCGTCTGCTTCAACGCCGCCGCCGAGCGCATCACCGCCGTCCGTGCCGCCGACGCCCTCGGGCAGCGGCTGGAGAAGGCCCTGCCGTTAGAGGACCTGGAGGGGCGGCGCTGGTGGCAGGTGACCGACCCGTACGGCGGGCTGGCGATCAGGCGCAGGCAGCCGGAGCGGAATCTTCTGCTTCCTGGCGGACGCGAGGTCCTCGTCTCCGTGCGGTACGTCAGGACCGAGGCCACCGGGCCCGTCCACCGCGTCGTCGTCTCGCTGCGCGACACAGAGGCCCGTCGCCGCACCGAGCGCAGCCACGCCGAGCTGATCGCCACCGTCGCGCACGAGCTGCGCTCCCCGCTCACCTCCGTCAAGGGCTTCACGGCCACGCTGCTGGCCAAGTGGGCACGGTTCACCGACGACCAGAAGCGGCTGATGCTGGAGACCGTCGACGCCGACGCCGACCGGGTCACCCGGCTCATCGCCGAGCTGCTCGACATCTCGCGGATCGACAGCGGTCGGCTGGAGGTGCGGCGCCAGCCCGTCGACATCGGCGCGGCCGTCGGGCGGCACATCCAGGCCTACGTCGCCGCCGGGCAGCCCGCCGACCGGTTCCTGCTGCGTCTGGAGCAGCCGCTGCCCGATCTGTGGGCCGACCCCGACAAGATCGACCAGGTGCTCAGCAACCTCATCGAAAATGCCGTGCGGCACGGCGACGGAACGGTCACCATTGACATCACGGCCACGGCGTCCCCGCGCGAAGGGGAAGGCCATGAGAGTGCAGCCACGTCGGTCACGGTGAGCGACGAGGGGCCCGGCATCCCGGAGGAGTCCATGAACCGCGTCTTCACCCGCTTCTGGCGGGGCAGCAAGCGCGGTGGCACGGGCCTCGGGCTCTACATCGTCAAGGGCATCGTCGAGGCACACGGCGGCGCCGTCGAGGTCGGCCGCGCCCCCGGCGGCGGCGCACAGTTCCGATTTACGTTGCCCGTGGCGGCCCCGGCGTATCTCACCTGAGACCCGGACCGAGCCCCACGGGCGCATTCGCTTACCCCGACCCCGTTAGACTCGGCCATTGGCACCTTTGCGTCCAAAACCAGAGACGGATCGTCTCCAGGTCGAGACGGGGCACTTCAGCCAGCCAATCGGAAGCACGGGAAGAGATGTCGGCACCGAATAAGTCGTACGACCCTGTCGAGGTCGAGGCGTTGAAACCGGAAGAGATCGAGCGCATGCGGGACGAGGCGCTCGCCGCCTTCGCCGCCGCGGACTCCCTCGACGCGCTCCAGGAGGCCAAGGTCGCCCACACCGGCGGCACGTCCCCGCTGGCGCTCGCCAACCGGGAGATCGGCGCCCTGCCCCCGCACGCCAAGGCGGAGGCCGGCAAGCGCGTCGGCCAGGCCCGCGGCGCCGTGAACAAGGCCCTCGCCGCCCGCCAGGCCGAGCTGGAGGCCGAGCGCGACCAGCGGGTGCTGGTCGAGGAGGCCGTGGACGTCACACTGCCGTACGACCGCGTACCGGCCGGCGCCCGCCACCCGCTCACCACGCTGTCCGAGCGGATCGAGGACATCTTCGTGGCCATGGGCTACGAGGTCGCCGAGGGCCCGCAGGTCGAGGCCGAGTGGTTCAACTTCGACGCGCTGAACATCGGCCCGGACCACCCGGCCCGCGGTGAGGCCGACACCTTCTTCGTGCAGGGCCCGGACGGCGGTACCGAGTCCGGTGTCGTGCTGCGCACCCACACCTCGCCCGTGCAGATCCGCTCCCTGCTCGACCGCGAGCTGCCGGTCTACGTGATCTGCCCCGGCCGGGTGTACCGCACCGACGAGCTGGACGCCACGCACACCCCGGTCTTCCACCAGGTCGAGCTGCTCGCCGTGGACGAGGGCCTGACCATGGCCGACCTCAAGGGAACCCTGGACCACATGGTCCAGTCCCTGTTCGGCGAGGGCATGAAGACCCGGCTGCGGCCGAACTTCTTCCCGTTCACCGAGCCGTCCGCCGAGATGGACATGGTGTGCTACGTCTGCCGCGGCGAGTCCGTCGGCAACCCCGACCGGCCCTGCCGTACCTGCTCCTCCGAGGGCTGGATCGAGCTCGGTGGCTGCGGCATGGTCAACCCGCGGGTGCTCACCGCCTGCGGCGTCGACCCGGAGAAGTACAGCGGCTTCGCCTTCGGGTTCGGCATCGAGCGGATGCTGATGTTCCGCCACAACGTCGAGGACATGCGAGACATGGTCGAGGGTGACGTCCGGTTCACCCGGCCGTTCGGGATGGAGATCTGATGCGGGTCCCGCTTTCTTGGCTGCGGGAGTACGTCGACCTGCCGGCCACCGAAACCGGCCGTGACGTCCAGGCCAAGCTCATTTCGGCCGGTCTCGAGGTCGAGAGCGTCGAGCACCTCGGCGCCGACCTCAAGGGCCCGCTCGTCGTCGGCCAGGTGCTGACCATCGAGGAGCTGACGGAGTTCAAGAAGCCGATCCGCTTCTGCACCGTCGACGTCGGCCAGGCCAACGGCACCGGCGAGCCCCAGGAGCTCATCTGCGGCGCCCGGAACTTCCAGGTCGGCGACAAGGTCGTGGTCGTCCTCCCCGGCGCCGTGCTGCCCGGCGGCTTCTCGATCGCCGCGCGCAAGACCTACGGCCGCGTCTCGCACGGCATGATCTGCTCCACCAGCGAGCTGGGCATGGGCGACGACGGCACCCACGGCATCATCGTGCTGCCGCCGGAGACCGAGGTCGGCAAGGACGCCATCGAGCTGCTTGAGCTGGTCGACGAGGTCCTGGACATCGCCGTCACCGCCAACCGCGGCGACTGCCTGTCCATCCGCGGCGTCGCCCGCGAGACGGCCATCGCCTACGGCCGTCCGCTGCGCGACCCCGCGCTGCTGGACGTGCCCGGCCCGAACGCCTTCGGCTACCCGGTGCAGGTCTCGGACCCGATGGGCTGCGACCGCTTCACCGCCCGCACGGTGACCGGCCTGAGCCCCGAGGCGCGCTCCCCGATCTGGCTGCAGCGCCGTCTGCAGAAGGTCGGCATGCGCCCGATCTCGCTCGCCGTCGACGTCACCAACTACGTGATGATGGAGCTCGGCCAGCCGCTGCACGCCTACGACCGCAACCTGGTCCAGGGCACCATCGGCGTACGGCGGGCGGAGGAGGGCGAGAAGCTCGTCACCCTCGACGGCGTCGAGCGCGAGCTGCACGCCGAGGACCTCGTCATCACCGACGAGCGCGGCCCCATCGGCCTCGCCGGCGTCATGGGCGGCGCCAACACGGAGATCGCCGACCACGACGACCTGGAGAACGCCTCCACCGAGGTCGTCATCGAGGCCGCCCACTTCGACCAGGTCGCCATCGCGCGTACCGCTCGCCGCCACAAGCTCTCCTCCGAGGCGTCCCGCCGCTTCGAGCGCGGCGTCGACCCGGCTGCCGCCGCGGCTGCCGCCCAGCGCACGGTCGACCTGCTGGTGCTGCTCGCGGGCGGCACCGCCGAGGCCGGCGTCACCGAGGTCGTCACGCCGTCCGCGCCGCACACCATCACCGTCCCGGCCGACCACCCGGACAAGGTCGCGGGCGTCGAGTACGGCCGCGAGACCGTCGTACGGCGACTCCAGCAGATCGGCTGCGACGTGTACGGGCAGGACGAGCTGATCGTCACCGTGCCGTCCTGGCGGCCCGACCTGCTGGAGCCGAACGACCTCGCCGAAGAGGTCATCCGCCTGGAGGGCTACGAGAACCTGCCCTCCACCCTGCCCAAGCCGCCGTCCGGCCGAGGCCTCACCCACCGCCAGCGGCTGCACCGCAGGGTCGGCCGCGCGCTGGCCGGCGCGGGCTACGTCGAGGCACCGAACTACCCCTTCGTCAGCGAGCAGGTCTTCGACCAGCTCGGTCTGGCCGCCGACGACCCGGCCCGCCGCGTCGTCAAGCTGGTCAACCCGCTCAACGACGAGGAGCCCGCGCTCCGCACGTCGCTGCTGCCCGGTCTGCTCGGCGCGCTGCGCCGCAACGACGGGCGGGGCTCGCACGATCTGGCGCTGTTCGAGACCGGCCTGGTCTTCCAGCCGCGCGAGGAGCAGCGCGTCGCCGGGCACCTGCCCGTCGACCGCCGCCCGACCGACGAGGAGATCGCCGCGCTGGACGCCGTGCTGCCCGAGCAGCCGCGCCACGTCGCCGTCGTGCTCGCCGGGGCGTTGGAGCAGGCCGGCTGGTGGGGCAAGGGCCGTCCGGCCGACTGGGCCGACGCGGTCGAGGCGGCGCGTGCCGTCGCGCGGGAGGCCGGGGCCGAGCTGATCGTGCGGGCCGGGCAGTACGGGCCGTGGCACCCGGGGCGGTGCGCCGAGCTTGCGATCGCCGTCGACGGCGCGGAGCGCGTCATCGGGCATGCCGGTGAGCTGCACCCGCGGGTGCTCAAGGCGCTGGGGCTGCCCGCGCGCACCTGTGCGATGGAGCTGGACCTGGACGCTCTGGAGCAGGTCGGTGACGGTGCGCCGCAGGCGCCGAGCATCTCCACGTTCCCGGTGGCCACGCAGGATGTCGCCCTCGTCGTCGACAAGCCGGTACCGGCCGCGGAGGTCGAGGCGGCGTTGCGGGACGGGGCGGGTGAACTTCTCGAGGGGATCCGGCTGTTCGACGTGTACGTCAATGACGAGCAACTCGGGGACGGGAAGAAGTCGCTGGCGTATGCGTTGCGCTTCCGCGCGGGTGACCGGACGCTGACCGTCGACGAGGCTTCGGCGGCTCGGGACGCTGCGGTGGCCCTCGCGGGCGAGCGTACGGGGGCGGTGCTGCGCGGTTAGTTCGCCCGAGGGGTGGGGACCGCGGTGGTTCGGCGGCTGCGGCGTGTTCGTGGTTGCTCGCGCAGTTCCCCGCGCCCCTGAAGGGGCGCCTTATAGTCACCTCACTCAATAGGGTGACTTCTCTGGGTGATCTGGTACTTCCGGGTCATCCCTCGACAGAATCGGACCGGCCTTTCGGGGTCGGTCCGTTCTGCGCTGTCAGGGCCTATTGGGGGGCCATCGGCATGTTCCGCATCAAGGGTCGGGGTCCCCGCAAGGTGCTCACGGTCGTCACCGGCGCCGTGTTCTTCGCCCTCGGTACAGGGCTGATCGTGTATGTCCGGCAGGCGCTGCTGCGTGAGCTGCGGCAGGTCCGCAAGGTCGCCGGTGCCGCGCAGAGTGCGTTGCTGCGGACGCTGCCCTCGCGCGTCGACGGGCTGAACGTCGCCGCCGCCCAGCTCTCCGCCGACCGCAGTGCCTGTGTCGGGGGCGACCTGTACGAGGTCATCGCCACCGAGCACGGTGTACGGGCGGTCATGGGCGACGTCCGCGGCCATGGCATCGCCGCCATCGGTACGGTGGCAGCGGTCCTCGGCAGCTTCCGCGAGGCGGTCCACGACGAACCCGACCTGAGCCGGGTGCTCGGCAGACTGGACCGGGCCGTGGCCCGGCACCTGCGCGAACGGGTGCGTGACGACCCGGTCTCCGAGGAGTTCGTCACCGTACTGCTGCTGGAGATCGGCCGGGACGGCGAGATGACCGCCCTCAACTGCGGTCACCCCTGGCCGTATCTGCTGAGCGGCACGACCGTGGAGCCGCTCGCCCGCGCCGACCCCCTCCCACCCCTGGGGCTCTTCCCGCTCCCCACCGAACTGCCCGCGTTGAGTTGCGGCACCTTGGAGCCCGGCGACTCCCTGGTCCTGTATACGGACGGCGTCGAGGACGCGAGGGACGCGAGCGGCCGGTTCTTTTCGCTCCAGACGGCCCTCGTCGGCGCCGTACGAGACTCCCCGATCACTCCCCAGACGATCCTGCGCACCGTCTTCACAGCCGTTCTCCGCCACACAAGGGGCAGGCAGTCGGACGACATAGCGCTACTGGTTCTACGGAACGATCGAACGAGGGTCGACTGCAGTTCCCTGGGGGCGCGGGGAACTGCGCGACCGACCACGACGAACCCGCAGCCGACCAACTACCCGTAGCGCACCGGCCCTTGGTCGCCCGGCGTGGCCAGCGCGGCGCCGGAGTCGCCGTCCGCCCCGCCACGGAGTGTCGGGCAGGCAGCTGGGCGGACGGCGCGGATGTGGGCCGCCGCACTGTACGAGGGGGAGCCGGCGGCCCGGCCGGCCTCTTGCGAGGCATTTCAGTCAACCGGTCGGAAACTCTCCGCAACAGCGCGCGCACGCTGCGGATTCGAGCACTCCGTTCACACCCCGTGTGAAGCGGTTCGCACTACTCTGACGGCACCGAGCCACCCGGGGGGCCTACATGCAGCCCAACACTCTGCTCGACGCGATCCTGGACGAGGCCGGGATCTCGCACGCGGGGCTGGCCGCACACGTGAACCAGGCGGGGCGGGCGCGCGGCCTCGCGCTCAGATACGAACACACCGCCGTCGCCCGGTGGTTGAAGGGGCAGCGGCCGCGCGGCCAGGTACCCGACCTGATCTGCGAGGTGCTCGCCGGCCGACTGCACCGTACCGTCACGCTCGACGACATCGGTCTCGGCGTGCCCGGTGAGCAGTCCGCCGCGCACACCACCTCGCTGTCCGGCTTCGTCGAGCGGGCCACCGCGCTGTGGCGCTCCGACGAGCAGCAGCGGCCGCACATCCTGGGGGCGCCTGCGGTCACCGGTACGCCCGCCGTCATGCCCGTGTGGGAGTGGGAGAACCCGCCCGAGGACGTCGATGTGTCACGCGGGGGGCGGCACCGGGTCACCCCCGCCGACCTGGAGATGCTGCGTGCCGCCCGTACCCACTACGAGCAGATGTACCGCAAGGCGGGCGGCATAGCTACCCGCACCCGGATCGTCGGCTTCCTCAACTCCGAAGCCGCTCCGCTGCTGCGCGGCAGCTACACCGACGCCACCGGCCGTCAACTCCACCGGGCGACGGGAGGGCTGGTGGCGATCGCGGGTATCTGTGCCTACGACTCAGACGCGCACGGTCTCGCGCAGCGCTATTTTCATCAGGCGCTGCGGCTGGCAAAGGCGAGTGGGGACCGGGGGCTCGGGGCGTATGTGATCGCGCTGCTGGTCAACCAGGCGTTGTTCATGCGGGAGTTCCGGCAGGCCGTCGCCTTCGCGGAGGCCGCGCTGCGGGCCGCCGGCAAGCACATCACCCCGGCCCTCGCCTCCGACCTGTACGCGATGCAGGCGAAGGCGTACGCCCACCTCGGCGACGGCACGAGCGCCCTGTCCTGCATCCGTCGTGCCGAGCAGGCCGCCGAACGCATCCGGCGCGGATACGAACCCGACGAGACCGGCTATGTCCAGCCGGGGCTGGTCAACGTCCAGGTGGCGGAGGCGCTGCTCAGCCTCGGGGAGCTGGTGGCGGCCGGGGAGCACGCCGCGGCCGCCGTGGACAATCCGGCGCACGACCGGGGCCGGGTGCACCGGCTGGCGATGCTCAGCACGATCGAACTCCGTCAGGGCAACGCGGACAAGGCTGTGGCCATCGCGGTGCAGATGGCCGAGCAGGCACGGGGAATGGAGTCCCAGCGCCTGCGCGACAGACTTCGGGCGGTGCGCGAACACCTGGTGCGCAGCGGCTGCGCGGGCACGGCCGAGGCCGCCGAACTCATCGACGGCGCACTGCGCGTACCGCTCTAGGCCGGTACAAGTCGGTACAGGCCGGTACTCGAACAGCGACACCTGCATAGTCCCTGCTGCGATATTGCCACTTACTCGACGGAAGGTGGCAGAACCGTGCAGTGGACGAAACAGAACGAACAAACTGTGTATGAAAACCGCTGGTTCACCGTCAACCTGGCAGACGTGGAGCTGCCGGACGGCCGGCACCTGGACCACTTCCTCATACGGCTGCGGCCGGTCGCCGTGGCCACGGTGGTCAACGAGGCCAATGAAGTCCTCCTCCTGTGGCGCCACCGTTTCATCACCGACAGCTGGGGGTGGGAACTCGCGGCGGGCGTCGTCGAGGACGGCGAGGACATCGTCCGCGCGGCCGCCAGGGAGCTCGAGGAGGAGACCGGGTGGCGGCCGGGACCCCTGCACCACCTCATGAGCGTGGAGCCCTCCAACGGGCTCACCGACGCCCGGCACCACATCTACTGGGCCGACGAGGGCGAGTACGTCGGACATCCCGTGGACGACTACGAGTCGGACCGCCGGGAGTGGGTTCCGCTCAAGCTCGTCCCCGACATGGTCGCCCGTGGGGAGGTCCCGGCCGCCAACATGGCGGCCGCGTTACTGATGCTGCACCATCTCAGGCTCGGCTAGTGCCCCACGGCCTGCCAGATCGCCACGACGAGGGCACCCACGGCGGTGAGGGCGGCGACCGCGGGCAGCGGCCAGCGCGCGTGTTCCAGTGTGTTGATCCGGGTGTTCAGCTCGTCGAGTTCCTTGGCGGTCTCCTCGGTGCGGTGCGTGAGCAGAGCCAGCCCGCCCTCCACGCGGGCGTAGGCGACGTCGAGGCGACGTCGTAACTCTGCGAGTTCTCCCTGTACGACCGGATGCTCGGGATCGACGGTCACGAGTCCGCTCCTTTCCGTAGTGGTCTCACATCCCTTGCATGCGCAGGGAAAGTGAACTCGCCTGGTGGACGCGTGGGGAGAGTGTGCGACGGGCATATGCGGGCCCGGCGCGCACACGGTGTGTGAATGACGCGGGCCCGGCACCTTCGCGGTGCCGGGCCCGTGCGGTTGGCCGGAATCTGACCGTCTGTAATCAGCCGTAGGTGTAGAAGCCGGAGTTCGTCTTGCGGCCGAGCCGGCCCGCGTCGACCATGCGCTGGAGCAGCGGGGGAGCGGCGTACAGCGGCTCCTTGTACTCGTCGTACATGCTCTGCGCCACGGAGGCCACCGTGTCCAGGCCGATCAGGTCGGACAGCTTCAGCGGGCCCATCGGGTGGGCGCAGCCGAGTTCCATGCCGTTGTCGATGTCCTCGCGGCTGGCGATGCCCGACTCGAACATCCGGATCGCGGAGAGCAGATACGGGATCAGCAGCGCGTTCACCACGAAGCCGGACCGGTCCTGGGCGCGGATCGCGTGCTTGCCCAGCAGCTTCTCGGCGAAGGTCTGGGCGCGGGCGATCGTGCCCTCGGAGGTGGTGAGCGCCGGGATCAGCTCGACGAGCTTCTGCACCGGGGCCGGGTTGAAGAAGTGCACGCCGATGACCTGGTCGGGGCGCGAGGTGGCGACCGCCAGCTTCACCAGCGGGATCGAGGAGGTGTTGGAGGCGAGGATCGCGTCAGGCCGGGTCACGACCTGGTCGAGGACCTGGAAGATCTCGGTCTTCACCTGCTCGTTCTCGACGACGGCCTCGATCACCAGGTCACGGTCGGCGAACTCGCCGAGGTCCGTGGTGAAGGACAGCCGGGCCTGCGTGGCGTCCAGCTCCTCGTCGCTGATCTTGCCGCGCTCGGCGGCCTTGGCCAGGGAGGTGAACAGCCGGGTGCGGCCGATCTCCAGGGCCTCGCCGGTGGTCTCGGCGACCTTCACGTCCAGCCCGGCGCGGGCGCACACCTCGGCGATGCCCGCTCCCATCTGGCCGCAGCCCACCACGCCGACGCGTGCAATATCTCCGGAGATGCCGGTCACATCGTCCCCTTCGCTGATCCACGACTGCGGCAGGTCCGCCGTTGTTCGGCGCCTGCTCCAAACCTGCACGTTACCTTCGGCGAAGCTTGATCGATCGTTCGGGTGCCTCATGAAAGGCTGTCGCCGGGACAGGTCCGCAACGCGCTGATCTGTCATGGGGTGGGCCATTGACCACGGCACACACGGAGGTACGAAGAAGATGCTGCACCGGAAGTCCCGGATGTCACGGCGGGCGTTCACGGTGACCGCCCTGTCGGCGCTCGTGGCGTCAGGCGGCGCGATGGCCGCCGGTTCCGCCATGGCGGACGGAAAGGGCCGGAACCGGCGGCGGGCCACCCGCGAGATGCGCGGCGTGTGGATCGCGACCGTGGCCAACCGGGACTGGCCCTCCAAGCAGGGCCTGACCGCGGACGAGCAGCGCGCCGAGCTGATCGCCCACCTCGACGCGGCCGTGGAGTCCCGCCTGAACACCGTGGTCTTCCAGGTACGGCCCACGGCCGACGCCCTGTGGCCCTCGCCGTACGAGCCGTGGTCGCAGGTCCTCACCGGCACCCAGGGCGAGGACCCCGGCTGGGACCCGCTCGGCACGGCCGTCGAGGAGGCCCACGCCCGCGGTCTGCAACTGCACGCCTGGTTCAACCCGTACCGCATCGCCAACCACACCGACCTCGGCAAGCTGGCCGCGTCCCACCCCGCCCGGGAGCACGAGGACTGGGTGGTGACGTACGGCGGCAAGCTCTACTACAACCCGGGGCTGCCCGAGGTCCGCGAGTTCGTGCGGAAGGCGATGCTCGACGCGGTGGAGAAGTACGAGATCGACGCCGTCCACTTCGACGACTACTTCTACCCGTATCCGGTGGCCGGCCAGACCTTCGACGACGACGAGGCCTACGACCGCTACGGCGGCGACTTCTCGGTGCGGGCCGACTGGCGGCGCGACAACATCGACAAGCTGGTCACGGAGATGGCGGCCGGTATCCGGAAGATCCGGCCCAGCACGGAGTTCGGCATCAGCCCGTTCGGCGTGTGGCGCAACGCCGGCACCGACCCGCTCGGCTCCGACACCCGGGGCGGGGTGCAGACGTACGACGATCTGTACGCGGACACCCGCAAGTGGGTCCGAGAGGGCTGGATCGACTACATCTGCCCGCAGCTGTACTGGAACATCGGCTTCGCCGCCGCCGACTACGCCAAGCTCGTGCCCTGGTGGTCGGAGGTCGCGCGGGGCAGCAGGACCAAGCTGTACGTCGGTGAGGCGCTGTACAAGGCCGGGGACCCGGCGCAGCCCGCCGCCTGGCAGGAACCGGCCGAGCTGTCCCGGCATCTCACGCTGACCAAGGAGCACGCGGAGGTCTGCGGGCACGTCTACTTCGCGGCGAAGGACGTCGCGACCGACCGGATCGGGGCCATGGCACGGGTCGTCGCCGACCACTACGGGCAGCCGGCGATTCCCCCGCGCTGAACGGCTCGCCGAGCTATTTGATCGTGTCCCTGTGACGGATCTCGGTGTCGGGGCCGGGGGAGCACAGGCCCTCGTGCCCGTCCTCGAAGCGGACGCGGTACGGAGGATTGCCCTCCTGGCCCAGGACTTCGACGATCTCGCCGACCTTGTCGTGTTGCCCGACCACCCTGCCGTGCTGGACAAGCTGGTCGCCCACGGTTGCACGCATCTGTCGGTCCTCCTCACCAAGTGTGGGAGCAGCGGTCCGTGGCCTTGAGTCTACGGCGTGGAGCGGTGGTTGGAAGTGGGTCGCCAGGGCCCGCTCAGCCACGCGCCCGCTGGGTCACGGCGATGCACACCAGCACCGCCGCGGCCGTCAGCGGGGCGGCCACTGTCAGGTGCTCGCCCAGCAGCAGCACCGACCACACCAGTGTGAGCAGCGGCTGGGCCAACTGCAACTGGCTGGCCTTCGGGATGCCGATCGCGGCCATGCCCCGGTACCAGACGACCAGGCCGAGGAACTGCGAGCCCGCCGCGACCCAGAGCAGTCCGGTGACGCCGTGCCAGGTCAGCTGGACGGGCTCGTACGACAGCGCCACGGCGGCGGCCGGCACGCTCAGCGGCAGACACAGCACCAGCGCCCAGCCCACCACCTGCCAGCCCGGCATGACCCGGGCCAGCCGGCCGCCCTCGGTGTAGCCGGCCGCGCACACCAGCAGCGCCCCGAAGAGATACAGGTCGGCGGTGGTCAGGGTGCCGCCGCTCTGCTGCACGGTGAAGGCGACGACCGCGGCGGCGCCCACGAGGGCGGCGATCCAGAAGGTGCGCGACGGGCGGGCGCCGACGCGCAGGGCCGAGAACAGCGCGGTGGTGAGCGGGAGCAGACCGACCACGACCGCCGCGTGCGCGGTGGTGGAGGTCTGCAGCGCCAGCGTGGTCAGGAGCGGGAAGCCGAAGACCACTCCGGCGGCGACCACCGCGAGGCCCGCCCAGTGCCGGCGACCGGGAAGCGGCACTCGCAACGCCAGCAGGCAGCCGCCCGCGATCAGCGCGGCCAGCACGCTGCGCACCGTGACCAGGGACCAGGGGCCGAAGCCCTCCAGACCCCAGGCGGTGGCAGGGAAGGTGAGGGAGAAGGCCGCGACACCGAGAGCGGCCTGGAGGGTGCCGGTAGAGGTGCCGGGCCGACCACTGACCGCTATCCCAGTCGGGGCGATAGCGCTACTCTGTGTTCTCATGCAAGAGCGTAGCAGCGTGGCTGAACTGGCGGAACAGCTCCGAAGGGAGCTCGACCGCTACTCTCCTGGTGGAAAGCTCCCGTCGAGCCGGTCGCTCGTCGAGCGGTTCCGGGTGAGTCCGGTGACCGTCTCGCGCGCCCTCGCGCGGCTCACCGCCGAGGGGCTGGTGGTGACCCGGCCCGGCGCGGGCGCCTTCCGCGCCCCGCAGCGCACCCCGCTCGTGGCGGCGGGCGACACCTCCTGGCAGGAGGTCGCCCTCAGCGCCGACAGTGCCGCCGACGTCGTACCGCGCACCGTGGACGCTTCCGGTGTCACGGTCTGTCTCGCCACTCCGCCGCCCGGAGTGATCGAGTTCAGCGGCGGCTATCCCCACCCCTCGCTCCAGCCCGAGAAGGCCATGGCCGCGGCGCTGTCCCGGGCCGGCCGCCGACCCGGCGCCTGGGGCCGGCCGCCGCTGGACGGACTGCCCGAGCTGCGCGAGTGGTTCGCCCGCGAGATCGGCGGCACCGTCACCGCCGCCGAGGTGCTGATCGCGGCGGGCGGCCAGTCCGCGCTGACCACCGCGCTGCGCGCACTGGCCCCGCCCGGCGCGCCGGTGCTGGTCGAATCGCCCACCTACCCCGGCATGCTGGCCATCGCCCGCGCGGCCGGACTGCGCCCGGTGCCCGTACCGGTGGACTCGGACGGAGTGAAGCCGGCCCTGCTCGCCGACGCCTTCCGCGCCACCGGCGCCCGTGTCTTCGTCTGCCAGCCGCTCTTCCAGAACCCCACCGGCGCGGTCCTCGCCCCCGAGCGCCGCCCGGAGGTGCTGCGCATCGCGCGCGAGGCCGGTGCCTTCGTCGTGGAGGACGACTTCGTACGGCGTCTGGTGCACGAGGACGCGGGTCCGCTGCCGCGTCCGCTCGCCGCCGACGACCCCGACGGTGTCGTCGTCCATGTCTGCTCGCTCACCAAGGCGACCTCGCCCAGCTTCCGGGTCGGCGCGCTCACCGCGCGCGGTCCGGTGCTGGAACGGCTGCGCGCCATCCAGGTCGTCGACACCTTCTTCGTGTCCCGCCCGCTCCAGGAGGCGGCCCTGGAACTCGTCGGCTCGCCCGCCTGGCCCCGCCATCTGCGGACCCTGTCCGCCGAACTCAGGGCCCGCCGTGACGTCATGACCGCGGGCCTGCGGCTGCACCTGCCCGAACTCTCCCTTCCGCACGTCCCGTCCGGCGGCTACCACCTCTGGCTCCGCCTGCCCGACGGCACCGACGAAGCGGCCCTGACCGCGGCCGCCCTGCGCACCGGCGTCGCGATCACCCCCGGCCGCCCCTACTTCAGCGCGGAGCCCCCGGCGGGGCATCTGCGGTTGAGCTTCGCGGCGGTGGCCGGGACGGGGGAGATCGTGGAGGGGGTGCGGCGACTGCGGGCGTCGTGGGACGAGGCGCTCCAGCCACGGGGCGGCGCGGCGGCGGGGCACTGACGACGCCCGCCCACCGGGAAAAGCGCTCGACGCCCGGCATCCCGGCCTGCGAACGTCGGCGCATGACCGACGCCACCCCCCTGCCCCTGACCGACGGCTACGAGATCTCGACCGACGCCCGGCGCATCGACGCCGAGCGGGTGCACCGGTGGCTGTCCACCGACGCGTACTGGGCGATCGGGCGGCCGCGGGAGAAGCAGGACCGGGCGATCGAGGGTTCGCTGAACTTCGGGGTGTACGACACGGTTTCGGGGGAGCAGGTGGCGTATGCCCGGGTCATCACGGACCGGGCGACCTTCGCGTGGCTGTGTGACGTGTACGTCGACCCTTCGGTGCGCGGCAAGGGCATCGGGACGTCGCTCGTCGGGGCGGTGCGCGAGCACCTGCGGCCGTACGGGCTGCGGCGGATGCTGCTCGCGACGCACGACGCGCACGGGGTCTACGAGAAGCTCGGGTTCAAGGTGCTGGAGCACCCGGACCAATGGATGGCGCTCTACTTCTAGTTGCGTACTTGAACATCCAACAGCCGTTTTCCAGTGACTTGTCCGCCTGGTCCTGACCCCGCAGTAAGCCTTCGTCCACCCTCGGTGACGCCTGCACAAAGCCTCTTGACCTGCGCACTTCCGCGACACACCATCGCCGCATGTCGCTTCGGGTCACGTTCGTCGCCGCCGCGCGCAGCTCCCCGCTGCTCGCCGAGCGCTTCGAGGACGACCGGCCGCTGGACCAGGCCGGCTGGGACGAGGTGCAGCGTGTCGCGCGCGACCTGCTGCCGCTGGCGGCGGCCGAGCTGCGCTACTGCTCGCCGACCCCGCGCAGCCGCGCCACCGGCGACGCCCTCGGCTACGCGCCGCTGGTCCAACTCGCCCTGCGCGATTGCGGCATGGGCCGCTGGCGCGGGCTCACGCTGGGCGAGGCGATGGCCCGGGAACCGGACGCGGTGGACGCCTGGCTCGCCGACCCGCGCGGCACACCGCACGGCGGGGAGTCCCTGCTCGCGTTCATCGGCCGGGTCGGCGGCTGGCTCGACACGCGGCCCGTGGAGGACGGCGGCCGGATCGTCGCCGTGGCCGAACCGTCCGTGATCCGGGCCGCCCTGGTCTACGCCCTGAAGGCACCCCCCGCCACGTACTGGAACATCGACGTACGCCCCCTGTCGACCACCACCGTGACCGGTCACGCGGGCCGCTGGAACCTCCGCTTCGACGGGGCGCCGGCTCAGCCCTCGCGGGCGTAGTCCGTGGTGAGGACGAGGTCCTTCGCCGGACCCCGTACCCGCCACACGGTCCGCCAGTGGTTCTCGTCCCGGACGGTGAACTCGCCCCGGTAGAGGTCGGCCGAGCACGGGTGGTCGGTGACGTGACGGCCGGTCGTCAGGTTCAGGTCGTGGAAGAAGCGGCCGTCGGCGAAGTGGACGTCCGCCGTTCCCGGTGAACCGCCCGGCAGGAAGCGCAGGGTGCGCTCGGCGGGGCGCGCGACTCCACCCCACAGGAAAGTGCCGGTCTCCTGGTGCAGGAGGCCGGAGTCGTCGTCCCGTCCGAATACCGTCGTACCGGAGAACTCCCCCTCCTCTCCGCTCGCCAGATCCCGCACCGACCGCCCGACCCGCCAGCTCCCGGTCAGATAGGTCAGCGCATCCGGTACTGGCCAGAACTCGCCCATCCGCTCCTCGCTTCCGACACTTTCGGTACCGCGCGACCCGTTGACGCTATGGATCCCCCTCCCTATCTTGCCGTTCGAAGTGCTGATCAGCGTTTGATATTTCGAACATCGAGCCGCGGAGTATCCATGCCACGCAATGCCAGCCGCTGGAGATTCGGCCTCGCAGCCACCGCCTTCCTGGTGGCAGCCGGTCTCATCCCGTCGCCCGCCCACGCCGAGGACGTCACCGACTACGCGATCACCGTCGACCCGACCGCCAAGGGTGCGGCGATCGACGACACGATGTACGGCGTCTTCTTCGAGGACATCAACCGGGCCGCGGACGGCGGACTGTACGCCGAGCTCGTGCAGAACCGGTCCTTCGAGTACTCCACCGCCGACAACGGCTCGTACACGCCCCTGACGTCCTGGACGGTCGGCGGTACGGCCCGGGTCGTGAACGACACCGGCCGCCTCAACGAGCGCAACCGCAACTACCTGTCCCTGGACGCCGGTTCGACCGTGACGAACACCGGATACAACACCGGCATCCGGGTCGAGCAGGGCAAGAAGTACGACTTCTCCGTGTGGGCCCGTGCCGAGAGCGGCAGCACGCTCACGATCTCCCTCAAGGACGCCGCCGGCACGCTGGCCACCGCCCGGCAGGTCGCCGTGAAGGGCGGCTGGGCCAAGTACAAGGCCACCTTCACCGCCACCCGCACCAGCAACCGCGGCCGCCTCACCGTGGCCTCGACCGCCGCCGCCGCGCTCGACGAGGTCTCGCTGTTCCCGCGCGACACCTACAAGAACCAGCCGAACGGCCTGCGCAAGGACCTCGCCGAGAAGATCGCCGCCCTGAAGCCGGGCTTCGTGCGCTTCCCCGGCGGCTGCCTGGTCAACACCGGCTCGATGGAGGACTACAGCGAGGCCTCGAACTGGCAGCGCAAGCGCAGCTACCAGTGGAAGGACACCATAGGCCCGGTCGAGCAGCGCGCCACCAACGCCAACTTCTGGGGCTACAACCAGAGTTACGGCCTCGGCTACTACGAGTACTTCCGCTTCTCCGAGGACATCGGCGCCATGCCGCTGCCCGTCGTCCCCGCCCTGGTGACCGGGTGCGGCCAGAACAAGGCCACCGACAACGAGGCGCTGCTCAAGCGGCACATCCAGGACACCCTCGACCTCATCGAGTTCGCAGGCGGCCCGGCGACCTCCAAGTGGGGCAAGGTCCGCGCGCAGATGGGCCACCCCAAGCCCTTCCGGCTGACCCACATCGGGGTCGGCAACGAGGAGAACCTCCCCAAGGAGTTCTTCGCCCGCTTCGAGCAGTTCCGGGCCGCCATCAAGGCCAAGTACCCGGACATCACCGTCATCTCCAACTCCGGCCCGGACGACGCCGGCACGACCTTCGACACCGCGTGGCAGCTCAACCGCGAGGGCAAGGTCGACATGGTCGACGAGCACTACTACAACAGCCCGAACTGGTTCCTCCAGAACAACGACCGCTACGACTCCTACGACAGGAACGGCCCCAAGGTCTTCCTCGGCGAGTACGCCTCCCAGGGCAACGCCTGGAAGAACGGCCTCTCCGAAGCCGCCTTCATGACCGGTCTGGAGCGCAACGCGGACGTCGTCAAGCTCGCCTCCTACGCCCCGCTGCTCGCCAACGAGGACTACGTCCAGTGGCGGCCGGACATGATCTGGTTCAACAACCGGGCCTCCTGGAACTCGGCCAACTACGAGGTCCAGCGGCTGTTCATGAACAACGTCGGCGACCGCGTGGTCCCGTCCAGGGCCACCACCACCCCGAACGTCAGCGGCCCCATCACCGGTGCCGTCGGCCTGTCCACGTGGGCGACCAGCGCCGCGTACGACGACGTCAAGGTCACCTCGGCGGACGGCTCGACGCTGTTCGGCGACGACTTCTCCGGTGACGCCTCGAAGTGGACGCACAGCGGTGCGGGCAGCTGGAGCATCCAGGACGGCCAGTACGTCCAGACCGACGCCGCCGCCGAGAACACCATGGTCACGGCGGGCGACCCGGCCTGGAAGGACTACGACCTGCATGTGAAGGCCACCAAGAAGTCCGGCAAGGAGGGCTTCCTCGTCGCCTTCGGCGTCAAGGACACCGGCAACTACTACTGGTGGAACCTGGGCGGCTGGAACAACACCCAGTCGGCGATCGAGCAGGCCGTCGACGGCGGCAAGGGCACCCTGATGACCAAGCCCGGGTCGATCGAGACGGGCCGCGCCTACGACATCGACATCAAGGTGCGCGGCCGCCAGGTGACCCTGCTTCTCGACGGCAAGGAGTGGGGCAGCTTCACCGACGACAAGCCGGCCGAGCCGTTCCGCCAGGTCGTCACCAAGGACGCCAGGACCGGTGACCTGATCGTCAAGGTCGTCAACGCCCAGTCCGCCGAGGCCCGCACGGCCGTCGACCTCGGCGGCGCCAAGGTCGCCTCCACCGCCCGTGTGACCACGCTGGCCGCCGACCAGGACGCGGTGAACACCGAGACGGACACGCCGGTGACCCCGGTGACGTCCACCTTCCGGGGCGTGGCCGCGAAGTTCACGTACACCTTCCCGGCGAACTCCGTCACCTTCCTGCGGATCAAGCAGAGGTAGGAGCGCCCGAGACGCTCAGCTGCCGGCGGCCCACCCCGGGACCGTCGGCAGCACCTTCTCGGCGACCCGGAGCAGTACGGCGTCGTCCGGCACCATGCCGTCCGCGCGCCACAGGGTCACGTCATAGGAGCCGCCGCCGTCCTTCACGTCCTGGGCCACCATGACGGAGCGCAGCGGGACGCCGGTGCCGGTCTCGGCGTCGCCGCCGTCGAGACGGAAGTTGATCCTGATGGTGCGGTTCGAGTACAGCACCGCCGGCCGGCCCAGCACCGTGCGCTGCGTCTCGTCCCATCCCAGTACGTCGGTACGACGCGGTGACGGGGAGGTCGTCGTACGTCGCCGAGAGCGTCACGGTGTAGGTGTCGAACTCGACCTCCGCGGTGGGCATCGGGATCTTCTTGGCCCCGTCGAGTCCGGCGGAGCCGTCGTTGCCGAAGGCGGTCTTCGCGGTCTCCGTCGGCGTGCCCAGCAGCTCGGCGAGGTCGGGTCGCAGCAGCGCCTCGCACAGCTGCTTTCCGGTCACCCGGCCGGTCGGCTTGCCGGGCTCCTTCTCGTCGGAGCAGCTGCCACGGCCGCGAAGGCCTGCCCCCACGCGTTGTGGCCCTTCTCGGGCGAGCCGATCTTTTCGGTCATGTCCCCCACCTGCCGTGATCCCCTGATACGCGCCCAGGGACACTAGCCCATGGACATGACACGAACAGAGGCGGCTTCCGTGCCCTGTCTCCCG
>CBFGZZ010000145.1:0-20073 GCA_965653385.1 uncultured Streptomyces sp.
GGGGGGCCGTATGTGCCAATCCCGCAGCCTCCGGAGGGGGGTTCTTGAGACTGGGCGGGGCCCCGCCGGGGCGTGCGGGGGCCGCCGGCCCTCGACTGTGGCTCGCCCGAGGCCGAGTACAAGACGGGTGCCCTTCTCCCCGGCCAGGGCAAGGAATGCTCTGCGGAGTACGACTACGGCATCCAGTACCGCAACAGCCGAGGCTTCGACTACACGTTGTGCTTCACCAAGGTCTGATCCTCCGCCCCTGAGCCGAACGGCCTGAGCCGGCCTTCGGCTCGCTGACGACAATCCGGGAGGTCAGGGCAGCGCGTCCGCCAGCGACGCACCCGCCGCCGCCAGAATGATCGCCATCATGGCCAGGCGGGTGCGTCCGCGACGCGCCAGCTCCACGCCGAGACCGGCGGAGGCGAGGCACAGGCCGTACACCACGGTTCCCACGCCGGTATGCGTACCGCTGCTGAGACGTCCCACGATCACGAAGAGACAGACCAGAACCACCAACGCCCCAGCGGCCATGAGCCCCACGCGAGCGCTCCGTGCCTGATGCGACCGCTGCGACGGCTGTCTCGCGAAGCCCGGATCCGGCTGTCTTGGGAAACTCGCCATCGATTCCTCCACGCCGGGCGGGATCGGACCGCCCTCACCGGCTGGCACCTGCGTCTGTACCTGTTCCGCGCCGAGTTCCCGGCCGTGCGTCGTCATGAGGAGGGAGCGTAGGTCAATTCGCTAAGCTCACGCACCATGTTGCCTTCGCACACGCCCTCTCCCGCGCCCGACGCCACGGTCATACGGACCGGCCGCCGCGGTGCCATGACCGGGCTCCCCTGCTCCGTCCTGCTCATCGCGATGGGCGCGGTCGGCGTCTTCGGCGCTGTCGTGATTGCTACCGGGAACCAGAAGGGAGCGTCCAGCCCGGCGGGTTACGCGGGCCTGGTCTTCATGCTGCTGCTCGGGGCGCTCGGCGTGTGCCTCTTCGTCGTCAACTGGGCCAACCGCCGCACCCGGGTCCTCGTCGACGCCACCGGCCTGTGGGTCGAGAACGGCAAGCACCGCGCCGTCATCCCCTGGCAGGGCCTCGCCGGGGTCGGCCTGTACTGGAGCAGGTACGGCCGCCAGACCGTCTACTCCCTCGAACTGTTCCCCACCGGCCCCATCGACCGGGACGACCCAGTCCTGTGGACCCTCGTCCGCGACGAGGAGCCGCTGCACCCCGACCTGCCCCGCCTGCGCCACCGTCTCCCCTTCCCCGTCCCGTGCCGGCAGGAGATGGTCTCGGCGGTCCAGCAGTACGTCCCCCACCTCTGGCTCGGCGAGTCCGAGCGCGCCAAGGGCCACGTCGGGCAGCCTGACGTGAAGGGACACCGAGAGCGCACTCAGGGCCGTAGGCACTGAACGGCCGACCCCTGTCTCCGCGTCTGCGGACAACCTCGGCGGCCAAGAAAGCTACGAACAGAACAAAATCCCCGAGAACCTCGAGAAGTTCCAGAAATCCGATGCGAAACACAGTCCCCTCCGCGGAAAGACGACGCGGGCAAGTGAGGACTACGGAGAGCAAGAAACCACCTGAGTTCGTCGTCGTGGAGGCCAAGGGCTCCACGAGAGCCGTACTGGGCGAACGACGAGGGCTGCCGCCAGAGCAAACCCCGGACCAGGCCGTATCATCCGGCGACCCGAGCCAGAGGCCGGGCGACGGCGTACAGAACGAGAACGAGGCGGGCCAGGGCCAACCCTGGGGTGCCGAAGGTCCGGCAGGGGACGCGCCCTTACTTTGAGGCGATCCTGCATGAGATGGAGAAGCGCGCAAACAGTAACGAGGCCAAAGCCAAGACCGACTCCGAACTGGCGGCCGCGAAAGCAGAGATGAAGCTGGCGCGCGGCCTCCGCAGAGCCCGGACCCGTCGCGGGTCAAGTACATACTCGTCAAGGGAAACGCCTCCGAGGCAGGCGAGCACCAGGGCTACGAGATGTTCCAGTTCGACATCAGAACGTCAGCAGAGAAGGAACGCGATGCAGATTCCGCGACATGAGTTCCCGACGCGAAATGTTGCGTCAATGCTCGAATCCCGTGGTGAGTACCTCTGGGAGGACGTAGAAGACCTGCAGACGCAACCATCGTGGTTCTCGAACGTTCTGGCTTCCGCCATCGCTCTCCTCGGCCTGCGTTGTTCCGTTGACCCGGAAGCCGACAAACTCGAGACCTGGGAAGCCTGCGTCACCGCCATGCAGGTCGGCTCCGCCCTCTTCGCATCAGCGCAGGCCACGACCGGCAGCATCGAGTACCGCATCGGTCACAAGATGCACACCATCCGCGCCGGTGCTCTGCCCCGCGCCCACGCCGGCAACTGGCTCAACGCCTTCTGGCTCGCCTGCATCTGCCGTGAAGAGAAGCGCCTGACCGAACTCTGCCAGTTCCCCGTATCGCAGCTCCGGCAAGCCGACGGAGTGCTCGACGATTACATCTACAACTGGGTCGAAGCACTACAGGCCTACTGGCTCAAGCGCCCCGCATTCGGCGACAAGCTCGTAGCCGCGGTAGAAGGAACCGACCCCGCCGGCCTGCGGCACGCCCCGCGAGACGGCGTCCTCCAGATCATGTACCCCCCGATGAACCTCCTGACCCAACTCGCCCGCGGCGATCAGGACAAGTTCAACGCCGAACTGGAGAAAGCCCTCGAATGGCACAAGGACTACTGGACCCGCGACGAGGATCGCGCACTGAACACCGAAGGTCTCGTGGCCCTGGGACCGCTGGCCGTGTCCTGCCTCGCCGTGCAGGCCGGCTTCACCACTACCGTCGAATCCGAATACCTCCCGAAGCACCTCCTCGAGGGCGCCTGGGTCAACGAATTCCCCACCTAGCCCCCGACCACAAACCCCATGTGACAGCAAGGAAGGCGATGCAGATTCCGCGTCGTGCATTCCCCACGGGAGCCTTGCCTCAGGTACTGCAGAACCTGAAGGCACGACTTGAGGACGAGCTCGAGGACCTCCAGGAAGACCCCGAGTGGTTCGGGATGGCCCTGAGTTCGGCGATCGACGCCCTCAACAACCGCTGCTCGGGGGATCCCGAGGCCGACAAGGTGGAGACCTGGGAAGCCTGTGTCACCGCGATGCAGATCGGCCACGCCCTCTTCGTCGCCGCCCGCGCCACGACACCCACAGTCGAATGCGAGGTCGGCCACGAGAAGCACGTCTTCCGTTCCGGCACCGGGCCCTGGGCCGACGCGGGGAACTGGCTCACGGCGTTCTGGCTGGCCTGCGTCTGCCGCGAGCGGCAACGTACGAACGACCTCTGCCAGGTACCCGTCTCCCTGCTGCGCGAAGCCGGCGGCTTCGAGGAGTACATGTACCTCTGGGTCGAAGCACTTCAGGCGTACTGGCTCAGGCAGCCGAACCTCGGCGACAAACTCCTCGCCGCGGTGGACGCCACCGACCCCGAGGTGCTCCGCCCCGCCTCACGCAGCGCCGTACTGAACCTCATGTACCCGCCCATGAACCTCCTCACCCAACTGGTGCGCGGCGACCAGGACAAGTTCAACACCGAACTGGCCAAGACCATCGAATGGCACAAGGACTACTGGACCCGCGACGAGGAACGGGCCCGCGACTCCGACGGACTCATCGCCCTCGGCCCCCTCGCCATCGCCTCCCTCGCCCGCGACTCGGGCTTCACCATCGACGTCGACTCCCCCTACCTGCCGAAATACCTCCTCGACGGCAGTCGGCACGGCGAATACCCCACCTGATGCCCTATCAGGCCGCCTAGAAGAGCACGGCATTCACCAGCGCACAGACCCCACAGCCCAGCAGCCCACCGAACAGCAAGCCGAGGCCGGCGATGAACGTCCCGCGCCGCATGGGGCGGCCCGAGCGGCGGAAGGCGGCGCTCAGCGGGAAGAGCGCCACTCCGAACATGGTGGCGGCGACGAACCAGACCTTGACGGCCTCGACGTAGAACGAGGTGATGGTGCCGCGCCTGAAGTACCCCGTGTCGTCGCCCACCACCTGGAACTCGTCGCCCCGGTCGGCGTCCTCGTCGGGCTCGAAGTCCGCCACGTCGGAGCGGTGCCTGCCGTCATCGGAGCGGAAGGTGCCCGAGCACTCCACGTCGTCCCCGATGACGTCCCTGCCGCAACGCTCGACGGTGATCGTCCCTTGCGTGCCGCCGGACACCTTCGCCGGGCCTTTCTCGTAGCCCACACCGACGAGAATCAGGCTGAAGAGGAGGGTGAGAACGCCCAGCACTCCGGAGCCGATACGGCTGCCGACGCCCCGCTGTCCCGCGGCAGCGAGGCCGATGAGGTGTGGCCTCCGTGTTCCGGCCGTCCGCAGATTCCGCCCGCCGCTCGCGTCCGTCTTCAATGCCGTCCCGTTCTCCTACGTGGCGCCCGCGCCGCCCCAACTGACTCAGGAGATCTTGGCGACGCCGGTTCATGCAGGTCAAGCCGGTCGAAGCGGCCTCGCGCCCCTTTCGCGGGCAACGGTGTGGGGGTTTCACGGCGCGTATCCGACACCTCTACACATCCACCACGTTCCCACCCCCACAGGCCGCCCTTCACGCAGCCCGCTCCGGCTCCGACGGCCCCCTCCTGATCTCACTGATAGCTTGCTGCTCCAGTCAGTTCACTCCGTGGGAATCCGATGACTCAGCCGCCGTTCCAGCCGCCACCGCAGCCTTCACAGCCTCCACAGCAACCGCAGGCCCCCAACAACCCCTACAACCAGCCCCCACCGCCCCAGCAGGCGCCGGGATTCGGCCCTCCGCAGCCCCCGATGCAGGCTCCGGGGCAACCCCCGATGCAGGCCCCCGGCCAACCGCCGATGCACCACGGAGCTCCGCCGCCGGTGCCGGGGCAGCCGCCTGTGCAACCGATGCAGCCGATGTATCCGATGCAGCCGGCACCGCCGTTCCAGGCGCCCCCCTTCGGGCAGCAGCCGAATGCCGGCGGTCATCCGGTCGGCGCGGTCTTCCTCGGGTTCTTCGCCTCGGTCATCGTCTCGATGCTCTACAGCGGTCTCATCCTGGCCACTTACGAGGACCAGACGCTCACGACGGCCAACACCCTCTACCTGGGCCACGCACTGCTGAACGGCGCGGTTGTCGGCTGCTTGATCGGTCTGGTGGGTCATCGCAACACCGGCGCCCACATCAGCGGAGCCGTCATCGCCGCGCTCGGCGCCTTCTTCGGCTACACCAACGCCCTTCCGCTCATCATCGCCGACCGCCAATCGCCCGCCGCCATCGGGGACATGATGGAAGCCGACCCCCTTATCCCGGCCAAGGCCTGGTGGAACAACGAGACCGACGGCGGGGTCGACTGGTTCTCCCCGCTGGGCCTCGTGCTCGCCGCGGCTGCCGCCTGGGGCCTCGCCTATCTCATCGGCAGCAGGCGCCGCCAGGCGTGACGACCGTGTTCACGTCCCTTTGATGTCTGTTCAGGTCCCTTTGACGTCCGTTCAGGTGCCGGTCCGGGCGGCCACCGCCCAGGTGCCCGGTCGGTAACTGAACTGAACCCGCCTCAGCGGAAAACGGGGCTGTCGCCGAGCCCCGCCAGCGCCGCCCCGATGCAAGTGACCATCATCGCCCACCGCGTGTGACCGATCCGGCCGAGCACAAAACCCCAACCGCCGAGCGCCACACCCACGGCATACGTGGCCACCCAGACACCGAGCGCATCGCCCTGCCCGAGACGTACGACGATCAGGGCCAGGCAGGTGACGGCCACCAACCCGGCGAACCCCGCGTACATCCCCCGCGCCTGCCGCGCGTCCCGCCGCCCCTCCTCCACGAGCTCCGACCGGCCCTGAGCCCGGAACCCCGCCCGCAACTCGTCCGTACTCGCACCGGAGGACAGAGGGCGCCCGCCCGACCTGGCCGATCCGTCCGACCTGTTCGCCGCGTTACCGTCGTGCGTCGTCATGGCAACCGAGCCTATCGGTCGACGGCCACCCTCGGGCGGCACGCCGATCGCTACGAGCCTTCGAGATAGGCCAGTCCCAGCATCAACGGCAGCGAGACGAGGGCGAGTCCGAACGCCGTGGCCGACATGGCCGTGCGGACTTCCCGTTTGCCACGAATTCCCAGGTAGGCGGCGATCAGCGGGAGGACGGCACTCAACAGGAAGCTGAATCGCCAGCCGTTGTCTCCGATGAGGAAGATCATGAGGCCCCAGGAGGCCGGCACGGACGCGACGCTCAAATAGCACGACCGTGTGAGGAAGCGCTCCAGGTCGTCGGTCCCGCCAAAGAAACTCATCGATCCCTACCTCTTTGTCCGCTAAACGGCCCGGTGGTCGTAACCACTCGTGCCCACCTCGGGAAAACCGTCCGCCGCCGAGAACCCGTTGATGGCCGCCGACGCGGCCAGGGCGATCCCGCTCAACGCCATCGCGAACCTGTCGAACGTCATGGCCGCCTCCGACCACATCTGCATGAGCCGTAGAGCCTGTGCCGCGGCCAGCGCGAACATGCCCGCCGAGGCGACCTGCCCACCGACCGGGATCGCGTTGACAGCCCACGCGGCGGCCATGTTGACCATCCAGGTGATGAGCAGATCGCAGAACGACACCAGGAACGACTTGAGGAATTCAGCGAGCTGAAACGCCAACTGCGCGGCCTGCGCGTAACACTGGCGCAGGGATTCGAAGGTCTCCTTGATCTCGTCCAGCTTCTTGCTGAACTCGTCGAAGTACACGGTGGCGGCATCGGCAGCGTTGCCGTTCCAGCTGAGACCTACGGTCTGATTGCCCTTGCGCACGTTGTCGGCCACCGCGTCACAGAAGGACGCGAGATTGGCCCATACGTCGGCACAGTCGTTGTACTTGTTCCAGTCCCCGAACACCCAGTTCGTGCAGACGGCGAAGGGGTCGAAGTCGAAGAGCAGCTTGGACGCCTCCACGGCCATCGCCGAAGGGCTGCCGATGTCGAGCGCGGTGCCGAGCGTCTTCTGCACCGGACTCATCTGGAACTCGTCCGCGTGGCCCGAGGCGTACTTGACGAAGGGATTGTTGCTGTCCCCGTCCGGCGGCTTCAGCGTCTCGCCCGCGTCGCTGGCGTCCTTGAAGTCGTGCGGGTCTCCCCCGGAAGCACCGGCCGGCGCCTTGGAACCGGGATAGGTGGCGTCGAGCTTGGCCGCCTCGTCGTGGTCCGTCGCCCGGTAGTACTTGGCCGAGCCCGCCAGTTCCTTCGTGGAGGAGTCGAGTACGCCCCGGACCTTGCCCAGGGCCTTCTTGGCCTCGCTCACGTACTGGTCGTGCTCTCCCGCGACGAGGTCGTAGAGGTCCCCGCCGCCCTTCTCGATCTGCGCGTGCTGGCCGACGTACTGGACGGCCTTCTCACCGCTCTCCGCGGCACGCCCCATCAGCTTCGAGAAGCCGTCGAGCGCGTCGGGATTCACATCGAAGTCCACAGTTCCCCCATCACCTGCCGCGACGACTCGTGACCGGCGTCCGCTCAGTACAAGGACCAGCCACGCCCGTCGTGACGCGACTTCGTGTCCGACCGGTTCTCGGACTCCGCGCGCCGCCGCTCTTCCTCAAGCTGTCGCCGCTGCTCCTCGAGCCGGTGCTCACCGTCCGCGGCGAGTTCGTCCCGCTCACGGTCGGACATGGCGGCCCACTTCTCGGCCAGCGGAGCCGACTGCTGCACGGCCTCCTCGGCGTACGCCGACACATTGGCCGCCTCGCGCAGCCCCATACGACCGGAGAGGACCTCCTGGGCCATCTCCTTGAGCGCATTGCCTCCCAGCCCTGACGCGAGATGCTCCAGGGACTGCCGCAGGATCTTCGCCTGTGCGGGGTCCTGCTGAGTCATCTCCAGGAATTCGGAGTCGTCTACGCGCTTGTCGGAACTGTCTCGGGCGCTGTCCAAGGGATACCTCATCGGGAGGGTCGGCGTGTCTCGACCGGCGTGAACCTACCAACGCAGTTGCGAATGCTTCAACACTCGGCCGGAGCGCGAACCGAGTCGCTTACGCCGGCAATTCCCGTAATGCCCGTAATTTCCCGAACTCCTGCCCGATCAACGAGGAATCGGATCAAGGTGGCTCAATCTGACCGGAAACGCCGACGCCATTCGGCTCCAGCCGTGACCCAAGAAGTGGACCGAACACCACGAACCGTCGGCAAAGCCGATCTCGTGGTCACCGCCCGCCACATCGCTCCGGTCGCGGATGTATGTCACATTGCGAAGTTCCGCGACCCATCCCACCTCGACCGGGCCACGCACGCCGGTGAAGGAGCGGGCGCGGGACACGTACACCAGCTGGAGGCGGTGGCCGGTCAGCTGGAGCATCACAGCCGTGCTGTTCCTGGTCCGGGGGAGGGTGGCGCGGGCCAGGTGGCCGGCCATGCTGTCCCAGCCGCCATGGAAGGGTTCCCCCGGTCCGTTCGGCTCGGCGTACTGACCAACCAGCAGGTCCCGGCCCCTCCCGCTGCACTTGATCACCGCCACGAAGGCAGCGCAAGGGTCTCGCTGGCGGCGTACGGGGCTTTGCTCGGTCGGGTGCGCTCCGGGGTCGGTTTCCGGGGAACGGGCGGGGGGCCTGAACGCGCTTATGCAGAGGGCTCGTTATGCGGAGGGCTTGTTGAGCGTAGCGCCCCTTGACACCACGGCAACGGGGACACCTCCCGTCGCCGCGCACGTCTCCGAGCCTCAGCGCGGAGCCGCGGCCCGCCCTGTCCCTCGACCGGCGCCGTGCACCGGAGCGTCCCGCTCAACGCGCTCCCGGTCCAGTTCCGCCTGCTGCCGCGCGTCCCACTCCGCGAACTTGACCTTGGACTGCCGGCGTTCGGCGTACGTCTGGTCGTCGGCCGCTCGGCGGATCTCGTGCATCCGCTGGATCACAGCCTCGGTGTAGCGCGGGTCCTGGAGGGCGTCCTTGATGTCCCGTCCGCGGTCATGGGTGCGGGACGTCCTTCCTGCTGGTGGTCGGTGACAGTTGGAGGACCGTCGGAGTCATCCGAACTCGTTTCGGGCCCAGTCGTCCGCGCCCCCGGAGGAACCAGAGGGGCCCGAGGAGCCGGAACCCTCCCCGGAGGCGGTGACCGCCACCCCGTCGGACACCGGCGCGCTCTGGGCGCCGTGTCCGGCCAGCGCGTCGATGCCATGCTGTACGCGATCCCCGGCCGCCGTCGTGACACGTTCCGTCGCGGCGTCCACGGCGGTGTTCATGTGCGTCGCCGGATCCACGTAGTCCGCGAGGGTCGAACCCTCGCCGCCGGTGACCTCGTTCCTGAGGCCGTCCACGTATTCACCGGCAGCCGTCCTGGCCACGTCCGCCGTCTCGCCGAGGTCGATGCCGGACCGCGCGTCGAAGTAGGTCTCGATGCTCTGCTGGCCGATGTTCTGCGCCATTCCGACGGCGGCTTCCGTGGCCTTCTCCTTGGCCGCGTCCACCACCTTCTCCTGGACGAACTGCTTGCCCTGCTCCTTGAGCTGGTCCTTGGCGAACTGCTTGACCTTCTCCTTGGTGATCTTCTCGAGCTGCTCCTTGGCCATCTTCTTGACGGCGTCCATGGTGGCGTGCTCCATGGCCTTGGTGACCGCCTCCATGACCTCCCGCTTGAGCCGGTCCAGCAGCTCCCGGACGATCAGCCGGGTGGCCTGTGTCGCACCTAGCGCACCGACCTCGGACAGTCCGAAGGTGAACGGCGCCGCCGCCTGGGCCGCGATGATCTCGATGGCCAGGGCGACGAGTTGGGCGATCACGGCCAGTTTCGCCGTCAGTACCGCCACCGCGGCCGCGTCGAAGGCGAAGGCGATCACTTCACAGGCGGTCTTCGCGTCCGGCAGATAACAGTCCTCGCCGTTCGCGCCGGTATAAGCACCCCAGTCCTTGCTGAATCCGTCGATCGCCGTACCGAAGTTGTGGGCGACGACGGTGCGGGCAAGCCCCTCCCCCTCCCGCTGGATCTCTTCGAGTTCGTCACCGAAAGCCCGCCAGGTCTCGGCGACCTTGTGCAGCGCTTCCTCGTCAACTTCCGGCCAGGTGTAGCCGAGGAGGTCGAGTACCCAAACAAGCTCACCGGGAAGTGTGAGCGACATGCCAATAGCCCCCGAATTGAATTTGAGTTGGCGGGTTGATCAGAATTGGCCGGAGACCTTGTCCATCAGTCCACTGTTCGACGTATCCGAGGCGTCGTAATTGCGCGCCATACTCTCAAGGTTGTCCCCGATCTTCTGAAGCCGTTCCGCGAGGCTGTCCATCGACGTGAAGATCCCGTCGCGGATCGGCGTATAGACCTGCCCGAAGATCTCCCCGAAGTCGGCGTCCGCCCAGGGCTCTCCCAGCGCTTCGAGGGCATCCTGGAGCCGCTTGGACGCGGTCGAGAAATCACCCCCGAGATCGGTGAACTTCCCGCCCTGTCGTCGGAGCACATCCGTGTCCACGTTAAAGGTGTCGAACTCCATGACCCTCCCCCGAACTCCCCTTGCCGTAGTTCATATTGGACGACAGACCGATACCTTAGACTCCTCGCGCACAGCCCTGCCAAACCCGCCAGTCAAGAGATCGTCAAGTTATTCAAGGGGACACCAAAAGTGGTGACTACACAGCCGCGTTACGGCAGCACGGGGAGTCCATGGATGGGACGACTCCTCGGATTGGGACTGCTCCTCGTGGCCGCGCTCGTCGCCGCGGTGACCATTCCGGAACTGCGTAGTGAACTCGCGGGTGACGGCACCGAAGGAACCCTCACCGTTTCTTCATGTGAGACACACATGAAGACCCGCTACGGCACGCACAGGCGTTCTACGGAACTCAAGTTCAGCTGCTCCGGAAACTGGAGGGCGCAGGACGGTAAAACCACCTACGAAGACGTGGTCGTGGAAACGTCATCGCGTTTCGAGGCCGGGGCGAAGATCCCCGTGGTGCAAGTGGACGACACCTTCGCCCAGCCCCAGGACCGCGACCCTGGCGACGACGCCGCGATCCTCGCGTTCTGCCTCTCCGTGCTGGCCGTCGGCGTCTTCTGCCTCCTGACCGGCTTCGGCGGCCGGGGCGGCCCCGGCCTCACGGCCTCCTGGCAGCGCCTCCCGGCCCAGACCGTCACCGGTCCCGTCCTCGGCGGCCTCTTCACACTGGGCGCCCTGGCAGCGCTGGTCTGCGCCCTCGTCCTCTGACCGCTCCGTCCCCCCATTTCCTGAGGAACCCTCAATGACCCAAGTACAAGGGAACGCCGCGTCCAACTCCGCCGGCCCCGGCGACCGGACCAGCCTCGGCCGCCTCATCGGCGCCGGCCTGATCCTCGTAGGCCTCGTCCTCCTGGCCCTCGGCGCCTACCTCGGCCCCTACACCTACGCCACGGCCACCCCGGGCAAGCTCACCGTCGACACCTGCACGGTCGACTACAAGTACCGCTCGAGCACGTCGAGCAGCTCGCGGAAGAAGACGAAGACCCGGTGGTGCTACGGCACCTTCACGGCCAACGACGGCTCCGTCAAGGACCTCAACGCCGAGCTCAAGAGCGATGCCCTGCACCAGCGCGGGTACGTCATCGAGGCCATCAAGACCGGGGACACGTCGTACAAGCTGGATCATGGATGGGTCGGGGCCATCGCGGTGGGCTGCGCGTGGTTCTTCGGCGCGCTGATCTCCCTCGCCATCGGAACGTTCGGTGCCGTCACGGGTTTCACCTCCGGCGGGGCTTCTGCGCAGGGGTTTTTCCGTACTTGCCTGGTAGGGGTGGGGGTGGGGGTGGTCGGTCTTGTGGTGAGTTTGTTGGTGATGTTCTTCGTGTGACGGAACTCCGGGCGTCTCCGCGACCGAGCACTCGTACGATCAGAGAGGGGGGCCAACCGATGCGGAAGTTTTCGCGGCAAGGCACGCCGGCAGACGATCAACCGCATCTCGCTGGGTGACCCGTCAGGTAGTCGCTGACCGGCGCCTATCTCAGCGGCCCAGACACCGTCACGAATCTTGCCGTCTGGCTCGATGGCTGGGGTGCACGCCGACGCAGGGACCTGCAGGACGGTCTGGTGGATGACATCGGGGACGGTCATCCTGACCGCGTACGAGCAACCACCCTTGCCGGACAGCCAGTCGATGAATTCGTGGGTGCCTCCGCCGAAGTCACAACTGATCAGCGTCTACCGCCCGCGCCGGCACTTCTTCGTGCTGTGACCAGGAACGTTCGCCGGCTCGTTGGGCATCGTTGTGGTCGTTGATGGCCCCGGGAGCGCTTGCGAGATCAACGCGGGATGAGTGAGATCATCTTGATGCCTGATCCAGGGGTAGCAGCCGTCCCCGTACACGAGTGCGGAGAGCCGCTGGTCGATGTCCGGAGGGGCCGCTTCTTGTGGACTTGCGGAAGCAGGACGACTCGGACGCCTTCTTCTACCTGCGGGAAGGCGTGCTGGAGCGTCTGCTCCAGGCGCAGACGCGCTTGCCGACTGGGCTGAGGTTCCTGGTGGTCGAGGGCTATCGTCCTCCGGGGCTGCAGCGCCGCTACTTTGAGAAGTACGCGGCGAGACTGCGAGCTGAGCAGCCTGGACGGTCGAGGAGCAGATCCGGTCGGCGGTGAGCCGCTTCGTGTCACCACCGGAGATCGCGCCACACCGCGCGGGAGCGGCGGTGGATCTGACACTCGTGGATACGGACGGCCGTGAGCTGGATCTGGGCACGCCTATGAACGCGACTCCGGAGGAGAGCGCCGGCGCCTGCTACACCGACGCTGCCGGAATCAGCGAACAGGCGCGCACGCACCGGGAGATCTTGGAGCACGTTCTGACGGCCGTGGGCTTGGTGAGCTACCCCACGGAGTGGTGGCACTGGTCGTTTGGCGACTGCTGCTGGGCGCTGGCCACTGGAGCGGCAAGCGCCTGTTACGGACCGAGTCAGCAAACACGTGAATGACTCACTCGGCTGAGCAGCGGTAGCACGTCAGCCTGTCGCAGTGAGGGGGCATCCCCCCAGCGGATGCCCTTCTCACTGTGGATGCGGGCACATTTCTTGCGCTGTGCGGCGAGCACGTTGGGGTGGCGGGCGTTGGCGTTGCGCCAGCGCAGGTAGCCGTGCAGGGCCTGGGTCTGTGCAGGGTGGCTGCGATGATTCGAATCGGCCAAGGTGAACTGCCGTAGCGGGCCGAAGTGCCCCTCGATCGGGTTGGCCCAGGAGGCGTAGGCCGGGGTGAAGCACAGCTCGACCTTGTTCCTTTTCGCCCAGCGGCGGATGTCCGCGCCGGTGTCGGTGGAGAGGTTGCCCAAGATGGCGCCGTCGGGCCGGGCGGCGCGGATCGACTTCAACGCGGCGAGGCTGTTGGCGGTGCCTTTGCGGCGGCGGGTGTCGCCCCACAGGGTGTCGTCGCCGACGGAGTAGACGGCGTGGAAGTACCAACGAACCCACCGCGGCACCAATGGCGAAGCTCCCCATGGGAGCAGCTTGACCTGATCGGCCACCGTCCATGAGGAGCTTCATCATCTCGTGGAAACCAACGACAACCCGCTGCGGGCATCAGGCTCGAAATTGCCCTGCCGGTGGCGCCATAGCCGTCGTGCGTGCGCCAGCCCTCCGGCGACCGAGCAGCGCCAGGAGCAGCCCACCGATCAACATCAGCAGCCCCACTCCGGCGGCGCCAAGGCCAGTCAGCCAAACCCCCTGTTCCATAGGAGGATGGGTGGTCTTCGACGTGCCCACGGGTGTGGCGAAATGCTCCTTGCCCTCGTACTTCACCGCGCCTGTCTTGTCCTCAGGCGGTGATGCGGCAGCCTGCACCGCGGCGGCAGCATTGATCTGTCCGTAGCCAAGGAGCGCATTCCAACCGCCCTGAGGATGGCGAGCCGTGCGCGTAAGGATCTCGCGTGTCTGAGCAGGGGTGAGCTTGGGGTTGCGGGAGAGCATCAACGCCACTACCCCTGACGCGAGGGCAGTCGCGGGGGACGTACCCTGGATCGTCTCGGAGCCACCCGTGTTCTTCGCGGCTGTGATGCCCACGCCTGGGGCAGCCACTTCGTTATAGGTGTGCACGGTTGAAAACTCTGCGTGGCCTCCGCCTTGACTCGTCGCGGCTACGGCGATGGCGCCTGCGTAACCAGGTGGGAATGCGGTTTCGTTGAGCCTGGCCCCACTATTGCCGGCCGCCGCAAGCACAGCCACGCCATGACTCAATGCATAGCCGATGGCTAGGATGTCATCTTCTTCCGCAAAGTTGGCGACCTCGCCGGTTCCAAGAGACAACGAGATCACATCGGCGCCATGGTCTACCGCGTAGTAGATGCCGTTCGCGACCGGACTCGTGCCGCGCTGCCGCACAGCACCCCCGTCCTCCTGCTCGTCCTCGTCGTTGAGAACCCTCACTGAAAGAATCTCGGCCTTGGGTGCAACCTTGAGCACGTTCGATGCCATGCTGGTGCCGTGCGCACCCCACTCGGGGCTGTGCGTGTCAAGTCCGTCCTTGACGTAATCAGGGCCGGTCTTCACCCTTCCCCTGAGTGCAGGATGGTCAGCCACCACCCCGCTGTCCAGGACGGCCACGATGACACCGTCACCCTGACTGAGCTGTTGTGCCGACGACAGACCGAGGGCATTGCCCTCCCACCCCACGGGAGTGCTGGCGGCGTGCGCCGGAGCCATCGGCAGTACACAAAGGAGGCCACTCAGCGCAGCTGCGACGACGGCCATCCTCGTACGTCGGTTGCTCACCATTTCGAACCCCCGAGCTGCAGGTCATCCATGTGTGCTTGGAACATGCTGACCAGAACCTCCGCCTCGGCGAACCAGGACTCCCGGTCAGCGCTCACTTTGGAGTCGTCGTCGCCCCAATCTCCTGGCAGATTTCCTGCAACCCTCCCATCGACCGCACCCGTGGTGGCCGCAACGGCGTAGGGGAGGTGCTCACCGCTAGTGAAGTCCAGTGCTGCCCCATTACGTACAGCCGCCTTCCAGCCTGCGGCTGGCGTGCCTGGCACGGCTACCGGATCCACAGTTCCCTCTTGGCCGAATTCCTCGTAGGCCTGGGCAAGCTCCACTTTCTTCGAACCATCCCCGGGCAACACGATGAGTGCGACCGTAGCCACCATGTCTCCCGTGGGGTCGACATACGTGGCGCGCAGCACGGCCTTACACCCCACCTGCTCTGCCTTCTCCAGCGTCTTCCCCGTCAGTCCCTTGCTGCAGGACATCTCGGGAGAGATACCGAGCCGACGCCAGTAAGCATGCTTGGGATTTGTGAGATCCCCGAGACGGCCGTCACGGCCTCCGATGGTGTCCGGAAAGATACTGTCGGCGGGTTCATCCGACCAGATCACCTCTCCGTACTCGGGATTGGCAATCGTCTGCTGGCTGTTGCTGTAAGCATGCGCAGCGAGCGCACCGCCCCCCAGAGCAAGGAGCACGCCGAAGAGACCGAGAATCGAACCGATCACGATGCGAGCAGTGCGCCCGCCACCATTCGGAGCGCCGGGAGGAGGAGGGGGAGCTACTATGGGCGTTCCGGGGAACCCGTGCAGCCCTTGCGCCGGTCCCTGCCACTGCTGTTGCTGCCAGCCTGCCGGCTGGGGCGGTTGCCCATACGGATTGGCGCTACCCGGACCTCCGGGCGGCGTCGGATAAGACATCGGTTTCCTCACACATTTTTGCTGGTGAGGGGCATGATGCGCAGCGCTTTCACGTTCGGAAGAAGTGCCGGGTCCTCGGTTGACCGGCACCCGCGTCACGCCTACGAGCTCAGCACAGGAGCAACTCCCGCCCCCTCAAGCGCACCTTCCCCGTTCAGGTACACGACACCCTATGGTGTTTGCCAACGCAGCGGCGCACCTCTCGTGGGGCTTCTCTGTACAGCCTGTGCTCAACAGGTAAAGCTCGCCGCGACTAATCGTGTCCCCTCGCGCGGACGGAGCAGTCGTAAAGACCTAGAGGGACTGCGCCCAGGCGCTTGGTGAGCAGATACAGGCGAACCTCCATCGAAACTGGGCGACTTGGGCGAAGCAGAGGCAGGCCGCGGTCTCGCGTTGGTTGGCGCTTGTGCCGGCGTGTGGGGTGGCAGCCGCTGACCAGGAACGGCAACCGAGGTAAATGCGTATGGTGCGAGATCGTTACCGCGTAGATCACGCGGTAGCTCGGCAGGCAGGTGTTGACCACATACGCCATCTCCGGCCTTCCAAGGCTAGTGCCCGCCACACCCTGGGCAAGGCAACAGTCGGTGATCACGGCCCGCTCCCTGCTGTCGAGCAAGTCTGGGGCAGTCGTGGCCCAGCCGATGCATTGAAGCCGTAGCAGCGGGGCGAGGCATCGAACGCCGCCTCCATTGGGCTCGATTTTGCACTCCGGGCGAGTCGGCGCGGGTGACGATCAAGCGTTCGGGCGTGCCCGGCTCGCTGTGCGAGTGCCATAGCCGTACACCCGAGCCAGCCTCACGCACAGGTGTCTCCGAGCCGGTCAGTCACCCTGCGTCGCCCGGGACCGGCTGGACCGGGCCCGGGCTGCTTCACTCACACCAGCCCAGAACTGGCTGGTCATCTCGAGTGCGGAATCGGGTCAAGGTGGCTCAACCGGAGCGGGAACGCGTCCGACATACGGCTCCACCCATCGCCCCAGAACCTGACCGTGCACCATGAACCATCGACGAAGCCGATCTCGTGGTCGCCACCCATCACGTCGCTGCGGTCCCGGATCCAGGCCACATTACGAATGTCCGTGGCCCACCCCGCCTCAACCGGACCGGGTTCGCCGGTCAAGGAACGCACGCGGGACACGTACACGATGTGCAGGCGGTGATCGGTCACCTGCATCACCACGGACGGCGGGTTCGCCGGGTTCTTCGTCCGAGGCGCCAGGCCGCGAGCCAGATGGCCGGCCATGCTGTTCCAGCCGCCGTGAAAAGGCTTGCCCGGCTTCCTCTTCTCTCGCTCCGTGAACGCTTCGACCAGCCGTTCGAACGGGTTCAAGGTGGCCGTGACAACTCTCAGGAGCCCGGTCACCGGCAGCAGCAACCAGCCACCGAACGCAATGCGTTCGGATCGTAGAACCCGCGGGCGGCGAAACCGGCCGGGCGACGGCGCCCGTTCGGCCAGATCCACCCCGTGCTCAGCTCGCAGCACCTCACCTGCCGGCACCAACGACCTCGCGCGCTCGACCTTCTCGCGGACGAAGCCCACCCTGCTCGTAATGCTCACCCGAAATCGTCCCTCACTGTCCTTGCCGCACTCGAAGGAGTCACGTCCGTACGCTCGTCGAAACTCTTCGGGTCAGGACGCTGGTGGTACTCGTAACGCTCCTCCGCCACTCCCGGCCCGTCCTCCAGCAGATTGCCCTGGACCGCCCCTGCCGGATCCGCACCGATGACGTCCTTGACGACGCCCTTCACGCCCTTCTTGACGACCCTATAGCCCGCATACATGGCCAGATCGTTGAGATTGCGCTCAGGGATTGGGTTCCCGCGCTCATCGACCTTCTTTATGTAACGCATGAGGCCGCCCTTGAAATGCTTGGGCCCCTTACGCAGTGCATTCCGCAGCTTCATCATCTTGCGGAGCAGTTGCATGCGCTTGGCGAGGTCTGCCAGAGCGTCCGCCAGTTTCGCCGTGATCTTCACGGCTTTCGCTGCCTTGTGGGCAATGCCCGCGGCCGCGATGAGCGGGCCGATGGCAGCCGCGGCACCCGCCGTCAGGAGCGAGAGGATCGCGGTGGTCGCGGCGGCCGCGAGCGCGGTCTCCACGATCTCGACGATGAGGTCGAGCATCAACTGCTCGGCAGCCGCGCACTCCTGGGCCGCCATTTCAAGGAGTTCGGCCATGGTGTCCATGTCCGAGGCTTCGCCCCTGAGGGCTTCCTCGTACTCGGTCATCATCTTGTCGAAATTAGTGAACGCCTCGCCCTGCCACTGGGTAGCGAGCGTACGGCGTTCGACAACCAGGTCCTCGATCACTCCGCGCACATCATTGGCGCTCTTGCGCCACTGAATCGCGGTTTCGGCGAGGAGTTCGTTGTCGCCACTGACCTGCTCGAGCAGTTCATCCAGGTTGAACTGCTTCATGATGCCCCGGATGATCTCGTCGAGAACACCGGCGAGCGGGTTGCTCCAGTCCAGGGTGAAGTTGATCCGGCTCAGCGCGTCGCCCGCCGCCTGTCCCGCGCCCATCAGTTGCCCCCACCCATCATGCCCCTGTTGTCCATCTCTGTGCCGTCGTAGGCGGCAGCAGAATCCTTGAGCGCGTCGGCTATGGAGTGGAGAGTCTCGACGGCGTCGGTGAGGTCGTTGCCGGACTCCTTGTGCTGAGTGTCGTAGTCGGCTTTCAGATCGTCCGACTGCGGCAGCCTGCCGAACGTCTCCTGGGTGAGCTCCAGTTGCTGGGTACGGCTCCGGATGCTGTCGAGCCGGCCGGCTGCGGCTTCCACAGCCCTGGCGTACTTGCGCAAGGCGTCGCCCTCGACATCGAATCCCCCGCTCATAGTTCCCCTCATCAGTACGGTTCTTGGATGGATGCGGCCGTTCCGCCGGCCACGACGAGATCCATTTCATCACGTGCACTGCCCACGGAGGCGCAGATAGCACTGGCCCCGGCAACGTTTGCACAAGACTGTTGCGAAGCCCGCTTCCGAGCACCGTCGCCTCAACGGCCGCCGTTTACACTGCGGCGGTTCTGGCTCACTTGGACGCAACGCCAAGTGACACGAGGGCGTGGGATGAACGCGCGATCAAGTGCCGTCTACCACCACTGCAAGGTGGGCGTCTCCCACTGCCCTGGCACGAAAGCTGTTGGACGTAGCACTTCCGGCAGCCCGTCGGCGGCTGGGCGGGGTGATGGCCCGTGCCGTGAGGGAGTTCCGCCGCCGAATATCGAGACCAACCCGTTCAAGGTAATCACCACTGCGGCCACGTTAACGACGTCACGCACTTGCCGACCTTGGCCGACGGTATCCCGCCCATGGCCGGTAAATCAGGCCCTCCCGCGCCGCATATCTCCCGCAAGGGCACCTGCACCCTGAACATCGAAGACCCGGGCAAGCCCCGCAACCGTCGAGCAGACATTCTCGCTCCTGCACCACTTCAAATGCCCGGCCATCCGCTGAGAAAGGCGCGTCGATCTGCACGACACCTTCGTCCAACTCTCTCGAGGCCGCATCACCTGGCGACGCCTCGAAAGGCCCGGAACTAAAGGGTGTTGCACAAGGCTGTGTTCGGGCAGGTCAGAGCCCATGAACGGTGTTGTCTGCTCATGACGCGAGGGCGAGGTTGTGCATGTGGGCGACAGCCTGGACCGCGTGATGGAGGCCGTTGCCGCGTTGCCGGCAGTCGCGGAGGATCTTGTAGTTCTTCATCCGGCCGATGACGTGTTCCACGCGGGCGCGGACCTTGCGGTGCTCGGCGTTGTCGTCCTCCCCACCGTGACTGCCGCCTGAAATGCGACGGCGTCCACCACGCCATGCTCGGCATCGCCCGCCTGCACAACCTCACCACCCGGAGCGCCAAGCAGGGTTACCTCACTGACCGGCTACCTACTGACCCTGATACGGAGGTTGCTGGGGTGGCTGGCCGGGAGGATTGGGGTAGCCCTGATACGGAGTTGGCGGGTACGGCCGCTGAGCGGGCTGGGGGAACGGCTGCTGGGGCGGATAACCCATGTTCTGGGGGTAGGTTCCGGGGCCGCCGGGACCGGCCGGGCCCCGCCCAGAGTTGCGGCGGCCCCGCATCACGGCGAAGACGACGCTGACGGCAATCACGGCCCCGACGCCGATCACGCCAAGGATAAGGACGATGGCGCCCATTGAAGAAGGTCCCTTCTCATTCTCGGGCTGATTCGCAGCGTTGGACTTGTCCTCGGATGCACCCTCAGGCAGTCGGTCACGACCGCATACCCGAGCCTCCACGGGCGGGGAGCACGATGCGCCCTCCGCCCGCGGATGGGGACGCCCCTACTGCCCCTGGTGCGGGGGCTGCTGGGAATAGGGGTTGGGATGCTGCGGGGCCTGTCCCGGAGAAGTGGGGTACCCCTGGTTGGGATCGGAGTTGGGGTAAGGCTGCTGGGCGGGCGGGTACGCCGGGTACTGCGAGCCTCCACCGCCGACGCCGGGGCCGCCGTTCCCTCCCCTGCCGCCGTTACGGCGGCTGCGGAGCACTACGAAGGCGATCGCGC
>CBFGZZ010000146.1:0-20041 GCA_965653385.1 uncultured Streptomyces sp.
CGACCTGGAGCGCGGTCTGGGTCGACCGGCGGCCCAGGGATCGGACCACCCCCCCGCCCCCCCCCCCCCCGGGGGGGGCCCCCCCCCCCCCCCCCCCCCCCACGGCACCAACCCGGTCCACCTGCACAGGAGTGCGCTGAAGACGATGGAGATAGTGACGCTGCCACCGGTGGCGACGCCCGCCCCCGACGTGCTGGCCGTACGCGACAGACTCGCGCGGGACGCGGCCGCCCACGGCTTGGCCTCTGACGAACTGCTGGTGGAGATCGGCACGTTGGGACTGCCCGGCGACACCGGTCCGTCCGAGCCGTGCCCACAGGCCGACGCGCCCGGCGGCCGTCCGGTCGTCCCGGTCCTGCTGTACCGGGACACAGCACTGATCGGCCCCGTTCGGCTTCCCGCCGGCACGCGGCGGCCGTGCGTGACGTGTCTGCGCCGCCGCTGGCTGCGCCTGCGCAGGGAACACGAGCGCGAGGCCCTCGAAGGGGACGGCGCCTGTTACGTCGTGGAAGGCGTCACCCCCCTCCTCGCCGAGTTCGGTACGCCCCACATCGCGGCCGTCCTGGCGCGGCTGCACGCCGAGGGCACGGCCCCAGCACCTCCAGGCGTGAACGGCGTGACCCGTGCCGACGACGTAGCCGACGTCGTCGAGGTGGACCTCTTCAGCGGCAGGACGACCCGTCATCCCCTGCTCGCCGAGCCCGACTGCCCGCAGTGCGGCCCGGGCCGGCCGGACGAGCCACCGTCGGCCACCGGATTTCCCCTGGCCCGCCCCGGTCTGGCGCCGGGCAGCTCCCGGCTGCGGAGCTGGCGGGACTACGCGCTGCCGAAGAAGGCCCTGGTCAACCCGGTGTGCGGGATCCTCGGCGCCCTGTCGGCGGCCTCGTCGCGCGGGGCGGCCGCCAACGCCAACCTCAACGGCACCATGCGCCTCGGCGGGATGCGGACCGAAGGCGTCCCCCTGTACGAGGTGAGCTGGTCCGGGCACTGCGTCTCGTACGCCGAGAGCGAGGCCATGGCCTTCCTGGAAGGCATGGAACGGTATGCGGGGCAGCACGCCCGTGGACGCCGGGCGGCGGCCACGGCCTCGCTGAACGAACTGCGCGAGCAGTCCCTTCCGGCCCTGGACCCGGGAGAAGGCCTCCTGCACGGGCCGGACTTCTACGCCGCGCGGCACCCGGGCACGGTGCCCTTCTCGCCGGACCTGGAGGTCGACTGGCTGTGGGGCCACTCCCTGCGCGACCGGCAGGCCGTGCTCGTACCCGAGCAGCTGGCCTTCTACGGGCCACGTCCACCCGGCGTGCGCTTCACCACGAGCTCCTCCAGCGGCTGTGCCACCGGCAGCTGTCTCGAAGAAGCCGCCCTGTTCGGCCTGTTGGAGCTGATCGAGCGCGACGCGTTCCTGCTGACCTGGTACGGGGCGCAGCCGCCCACCCGACTCGACCCCGCGACCCGCGGGCGCCCCGGCACGGCCGCCCTCATTGACCGCATGCGCGGAGCGGGCTACGACATCCATCTGTTCGACATGCGCATCGACCTGCCCGTGCCCGCCGTCCTCTGCGTCGCCAAGCGCCGCGTGCCCGGACCGGGCGACGTGGTCTTCTCGGCGGGCGCGGCGCTGGAGCCCGCGGACGCCGTGGCCTCCGCCGTGGGCGAGGTGTCGTCGCTGGTGGACAACTTCCCCGAACGCGTCACCAAGGCCGAGAGCGACCTCCTCGCCATGGCCGGGGACTACGACCGCGTACGCACCCTCCACGACCACCTCATGCTCTACGGGCTGCCGGAAATGGCCGACAGAACGGCCTTCCTCTTCGACTCCCCGCGGGCCGAACCACGGCCACTGGACGAGGTGTTCGCGGACTGGAACCGGATCCGGCCCACGGACGGCGACCTGCGGACGCAGCTCACCTTCTGCGCGCGGCTCGTCACCGGCACGGCCGGCGGTGATCTCGCCGTGGTCGACCAGACCTCCCCGGAGCAGTACGGCATGGGGCTGCGCACCGCCGCGGTCGTCTCCCAGGGGCTCATCCCCATCGACTTCGGCTGGGACCAACAGCGAGCCCTGCACAGCCCGAGGCTGCGTACCGCCGCCCACCGCGCCGGACTTCGCCCGGCGCCCCTGAACGACGACGAGATCCACCGCCACCCGCATCCCTTCCCCTGACCGGTCCCGTGACGTCGAAGCCGGCCGACCGGGACACGACGAGCCGGCAGAGGAGAACGATGGACGGACCCCACCAACCCCGCACGGCTCGGACCGTGCTGGACTACGTACACGCGGTGCGCACACGCTGGACGGACCCCGTCGCACCCCCGGGGTTCGTGCCCGACTGGGCGGACCGCCCCGCGCCGCACACCTACTACCCGCGGACCGAACGGCTGCCCCTGCCGCTGCACACCGCCGGCGCCACCACCCGCCGCGGCGGATACGACGTGCCGCTCCTCGGCTCGTTCCTCCAACTGTCCGCCGGGGTGCTGTCCCGCCGCTGGGAGATCGACCGGAGCCCCGACCGCGCACGGACGGAATCCGTCACCGGGGCCCGCTGGGGCAGAGGCACCCCGTCGGGCGGCGGGGCCTACCCCCTGGAGCTGTACCTGGCCGCGGGGCCCTCGGCGCCCGTGCCGGCCGGAATCCACCACTACGCCTCCGGTCTGCACGCCCTGGAGCGGGTGGCGGCCGCAGACCCGGTCCCGCGGATCCGCGCCGCCCTGCGGACCCCGTGCGGCGACCCGGACGGCGGCTTCCTGCTCTGCGTGCTGCGGTTCTGGAAGTCGGCGTACAAGTACAACAACTTCGCCTACCACCTGATGCTGCACGACCTAGGGGCATTCCTCGGCACATGGGACCTGCTCTGCCGGGAGCACGGCACCGAGGCACGCCCCCGACTCCACTTCGACGACGCCTCGCTCTCCCGTCTCGTCGGCCTGGAACCGGCGGACGCAGGGGTGCTGGCCGTCCTGCCGCTGCCCTGGGCCGAGCACGGGGCCGACGCACCGCAACACGGTTCCGTCGCCCCCTCGCACGACCCCGGTCCCGCCCGCCCGGTCCGCGTGGCCCCCTACGGCCGCTCCCGCAGAACACGGGAGTTCCCCATGGTCACCGCCGTGCACCGGGCGACGTCGACCACCGAGGACGGCGACCGGAGCAGCCTCACGGAGCCGCCGGAGGCCGCCGCCGCGAAGGAACTGCCCCTGCCCGCCCTCACCGACAACCCCCGCACGGCCCCCGTCGCCGACGCCCTCGCCCGCCGCGTCTCGGCCAACGGCCGCTTCAACGGCGTACGTCCGGTGGAACTGTCCGCCCTGGGAGAGCTCCTCGCGGCAGCCACGCAGGGCCCGCCCTACGTGCTCCACGACGGCACCCGGATCCGGCTCGCGGCCCACCGGGTGACCGGTCTCGCGCCGGGCGTGTACGACTACCTCCCCGGGCGCCGAGCGCTCGCGCCGGTCCCGGTGGACCCCCCGACCCTCGACGAACGCGTCTACGCCCTGTCCAACTACTCCGTGGGACAAGCCGCAGTCACCCTCGTCCCGCACTGGCATCCGGAGCGCACCGTCACCCGCGCCGGTCCGCGCGCCTACCGGTACGCCGCCTTCGCCGCCGGTGCGAGCGCCCAGCGGATACAGGTGGCCGCCACCCGCGCCGGCCTCGCCTCCGGGATCGTCCTCGGCTTCCAGGGCCCCGTACTCGAAGCGGCACTCGGGCTCGACGCGGACGGCCGCCACGCCCTGCTGTGCGTCTTCCTCGGCCACCGCCAGGAGGGCGAGGCACGCCTCGACGACCGCCTGTACTGACGTCGGCGCCGACGTCCCCGACCACACCGCCGCCCAGGAGCTCCGTTGCCGTCTCTCCCGCCCTCCTCGCACACCGCCCGTCCCGCCCGCGGCTACCTCAGGGATCCGCATCTGCACGGCGACCTGCTGACGTTCGTCGCCGAGAACGACGTATGGATCGCTCCCGTCTCCGGAGGCCGGGCCTGGCGGGCCGGCGCGGACCCCGAACGGGCCCGGCATCCGCGGCTCAGCCCGGACGGCCGTCGGATCGCGTGGACCTCGTGGCGCGAGGGTGCGCCCGAGGCCGTCGTCGCCCCGGTCGAGGGCGGCGCCCCGGTCCAGGTCACGCACTGGGCGAACGCCCGTACCCGCGTGCTCGGTTGGCTCTCGCCGCAGGAACTCCTCGTGGTGAGCGCCGTCGGGCAGCGCGCGACGCGCAGAACCTGGGCCCGGGCGGTGCGGATCGACGGCGGGCCGGACCGGCGGCTGCCCTACGGCCCGGTGGCAGGCGTGGCGCACGGTCCGGGCGGCGCCGTGCTCATACAGACCCCCTCGATGTTCGCCGAGGCCGCCCACTGGAAGCGGTACCGGGGCGGGACCACGGGACGGCTGTGGATGGACCGGCGCGGGGACGGTGCGTTCACCCGGGTCCACGAGGACGTCGACGGCAACATCGAGTGCCCGCTGTGGGTCGGCGACCGCATCGCCTTCCTGTCCGACCACGAGGAGAACGGCCGGCTCTGGTCGAGCCTGCCCGACGGCAGCGATCTGCGGTGCCACACGGCCCACCCCTTCGCGACGCGCGGGGCGGCCACGGACGGTGCCCGCGTCGTCTACCACAGCGGCGGCGAGCTGTGGCTCCTTGCCGGCCTCGGCGCCGGCGTCGTCCCCGAGCCGGTCGACATCAGCCTCGGCAGCCCGGCCGCCGCGCGGGCCGCGTACGTCGTCACCGGCGGCGAAGGAGTCGAGGACTTCGACACCGACCGTGCGGGCCGGGAAGCGGTCGTGACCGTTCGGGGCTCCGTCCACCGCGTCGGCGGTCCGGCCGAACCCACGAGGGAACTGCCGAGAGAGGCGGGCACCCGGGCCCGGCTGCCGCGGGTCCTCGGGGACACCGGCAAGGTGGCATACGTCGTGGTCGTCGGCGGCCGCGAGCTGATCGAGGTCAGCGAGGAGGCGACGGCCCCCGGGGACAAGGCGGCCTCGCACCGGTTCGGGACCGGGCTCCTGGGCCGCGTGCGTGAACTGGTCGCGGCACCGGACGGCGGGTCCCTGGCGGTGGCCACGCACGCCGGCCGGGTCCTGGTGGCGTGCGTGGCCACCGGGGCGCTGACGGAGGTGGACCGCACCGACGGCGCCGAGGCGACCGACGTCGTCTTCTCCCCGGACTCCCGGTGGCTCGCCTGGTCGCACCCGGGCGCGAACGGCTTGCGGCAGATCAGGCTCGCGGACCTGGCGGACCCCGCGACCGGAAAAGTGGTCGAGGCGACACCACTGCGCTTCAGCGACCGCTCACCGGCCTTCACCCAGGACGGCCTTTACCTGGCCTTCCTGTCGGAACGAGGATTCGAACCGGTCCCTCAGGCACACCTCCTCGGCCCGGCGTTCGCCGCCGGCACGCGCCTGTGCCTGCTCCCGCTGGCCAAGGACACGCCGTCGCCGTTCAGCCCGCACGATCCACGTCGGGCCGTGGGCAACGGTGAGGTCATCGTGGACCGGGACGGGCTCGCGGAGCGCGCGGAGCTGTTCCCGGTGCCCGCCGGCGACTTCATCACCCTCCGTGCGGCCGAGGGCGGCGTGCTGTGGATCCGCAAGGACCCCAGCAGCGACTGGCTCGCGGAACGCGGCACCCTCATGCGGTGGGACTTCAACACCGCCCGGGCGAGTGAACTTCGTCCGGAAGTCGACGAGTTCGCGGTCAGCGGCGACGGCCGACGGGTATTGGCCCGCACGGGCCGCACTCTGACCGCCGTCCCCGCGGACCGCCCGGCCTCGGCGGACGAGGCGACGGAGATCGCCCTGGAGACGGCACGGACCCGGATCACCCCCCGGACGGAGTGGGCCCAGGCCTTCGAGGAGGACGGCCAGTTGATCCGCGACGTCTATGTCCGGGCGGACATGGGAGGCGTCGACTGGGACGCGGTGCTCGACCGGTACCGCCCCTTGGTGGACCGGCTCGGCTGCTACGACGACTTCGTGGACCTGCTCTGGGAGGTCCACGGCGAGCTGGGCTGCTCCCACGCCTACGTCAGGGAACGCCCGACGGCATCGGGCCCACGGCGCCACCAGGGCCTGCTGGGGGCCGACTTCACGCGGGACCCGGACGGCACCTGGCGCGTGGCCCGGATACCGCGGGGCGACGCCTCCGTCGACGGGGCGCTGTCCCCCCTGTCCGCGCCGGGAGTCGAAGTCCGGGCGGGAGACGCGATCCTGGAGATCCACGGCGTTCCGCTGCGCCCCACGCGTGGCCCGGCCGCCCTCCTCACCGGCAGAGCGGGGATGCCCACCCGCCTGACCGTGCGCGGCGCCCGAGACACAGCACCCCGGACCGTGACGGTCGTTCCGCTGAAGGACGAGACGGCGCTGCGCTACAGCGCGTGGGTGGCGGAACGACGCGAGCTGGTCGCCACCGCCTCGGGTGGGCTCCTCGGCTACCTGCACGTTCCGAACATGCTGGGGCCCGGCTGGGCACAGCTCCACCGGGACCTGCGGACCGAGTTCGACCGTCCGGGCCTCGTGGTGGACCTGCGGGAGAACACCGGCGGCTACCTCTCCGAACTCGTCGTCGAGGCATTGTCCCGCCGCGTCCTCGGCTGGCGCGTGACGCGCGGCGGTTCCGCCCTGAGCTACCCGTCCCTCGCCCCGCGCGGCCCTGTCGTCGTGGTCACGGACGAGTTCACCGGTTCGGACGGCGATGTCGCCACCGCCGCGGTCAAGGCCCTCGGCATCGGCCCGGTCGTCGGCAACCGCACCTGGGGCGGCGTGAACGTGATGGACTGGAACTTCTCCCTCGCCGACGGCACCGGCCTCATCCTCCCGCGCGAGGCCTACTGGTTGACGCACCAAGGCTGGCAGGTCGAGAACCAAGGGATCTCACCGGACATCGAGGTGTCCTGCACCCCCGAGGACTGGGCCCAGAACAGAGACCCCCACCTGGAGGCAGCGGTACGCGCGGCCCTGACCCACCTCACCGCACAACCACCGGCGACACCACCGCGCCCGGCCTGGTGAAGGAACCTCCCAAGGCCAACCAGCCCACACCAACGCCGGGCGAGCGCCCACCAACCGGCACAAGGCGCCCCGTAGGCGACCGAGCCAGAAATTCGGCACCCCAGCTGCACCTCATAGCGCCAAACCCCGCGAACCACATCCTCGGCGCCTCCGCATCCCCGGGCCGGCCCCCGCCCCTCAAACCCCCCGAAGCAACCGATTGACACCCCGCCCGAACACATACCGCCCCACCCGCTCGACCACCCCGTCCAAGCCCCCCGGCAAGAACCGCACCCCGATCTCCTCCCGCCACACCACCCGCGCACGCCCACCCGGCCCGGGCCGTACCTCGATCTCGGCCCAGCCAGTGACCACCCGGCCCCGCTTCTCCAACCGGCAGAGCCCGGGCGTGTCGTCGCCCGGTGGTCGCCACACCGTGACCTCCATCGGGTCGGCGAACGAGAGCGGGCCGATTCCGGAGCGGGCGATGACGAGGGTGCCCTCGTGGGTGGGTGCGGCGGGGGTGACCTCGATGCGGGTCAGGGGTACGGCCCGGGCGTGGCGGGGCCACTCCGTGAGGCGGCGCCAGGCCTCGTCGAGGGGGAGCGGAGCCGTGCGTTCGAGCTGGAAGTTCGCCACGAAGGGATCTTAAGGAGTCGGGACCGGTCCTACCGGTACACCTTCCCGGCTTCGGCCTGCCCCGGCGCGAGCAACTGCGGCACCGTCACGAACACGAAGCCGCGGGCCTTCAGCGCGTCGATGATCCCGGGCACCGCCGGCACGGTGCCGTCGTGGAGGTCGTGCAGCAGGATGATGCCGTCGCGGTCGGCCTGGGCGACGACGCGCTGGTGGATGAGGGCGGAGTCCTTGGTCGCGTAGTCCTTGGCGGTCACGCTCCACAGGGCCTCGGCCATGCCGAGTTCGCGGCAGATCTCGTGCACCGTGTCGTTGGTGCGGCCCTGCGGCGGGCGCATCAGTGTGGGGCGGCGTCCGATGAGGCGCTCTATCTCCTTGTTGGGGCGGCCCGTTAGCGCCCCCAGCAGGGAAGCGGCCGCCACCGAGACGGCGACGGCACGCAACCCGGCCCCCGTTCTTTTCAGCTTCTTTATAGGCGTTGACCTGCGGGTTCGTTGCCCCGGGCCCTCGGTCCGCTCACTGGGCGTAGAACGTGGCGTCCGCCCGATCCGTCGCCGTGCTCGGCGTCTGCACCTGGAGCAGGTAGTCGTAGTGCCGGACATAGCGGCCGGGGAAGTTGTACGACTCGTACGAGACGCCCGCCGAGTCGGCCAGCCCGGCCCGCTTGTGGAAGCTGGCGTCGGACGCGAACTGCGCGCTGCCGTCGTTCTTCTCCAGCCACACCTCGAAGTTCTTGTGCCGCAGGTAGTAGCCGGGGAAGTTGGTGGACTCCAGGGAGACCGTGCCGCTGCCGGTCAGGCCCGTGACCACCCGGAACTGCGAGTCCGCGAGCGGGGAGACATTGGCCTCGATGCGGGCGCGGTACTCCCAGTGCCGGATGAAGCGGTCCGCGAAGTTGTAGGACGAGAAGCGCTGCGGCGTGACCCCGTCGGCCACCGGGATGCCGAAGTCGGGCGTACCGTCCGCCTTCCAGTACAGCTTCTGCACGCGGGTGCGGCGGTTGGGGTCGTTGAGCGGGTCGCCGGTGATGTTCTTGTAGCTGCGGTCGTGGTAGACGAGGATGTCGCTCTTTCCGTCCTCGGAGACGGTGAACGAGTTGTGGCCCGGACCGTACTGGCTCGTGCTCGCGTTGCTGGTGAACACCGGCGTGGAACTCTTGCTCCAGTTCGCCGTGTTGAGCAGGTCGGCGCTCGCGGAGGCGGAGAGCAGGCCCAGGCAGTAGTTGCTGTCGGTGGCGCTGGCGGAGTACGACATGAACACCTTGCCGCCGTGCTGGATCACCGCCGGACCCTCGTTGACCTTGAAGCCGACCGTCTCCCAGGAGTAGGTGGGCCGCGACAGCATCACCGGAGTGCCGGTGATGGTCCAGGGGTTGGCCATCTTCGCGAGGTAGATGTCCGTGTTGTTGTTCACGGACGGGTCACGCTGCGCCCAGGCCAGATAGCGCACGCCGTTCACGACGAAGGTCGTGGCGTCCAGCGAGAAGCTCTCCCACTGGGTCTTGATCTGCCCCTTCTCCGTCCAGGTCGCGGTCAGCGGGTTCGCTCCGGTGCCCTCCAGGACGTACATCCGGATCGCCCAGATGTCGTTGGTGGCGCCGGCGGCGAAGTAGACGTACCACTTGCCGTCGATGAAGTGGATCTCCGGCGCCCAGATGTGCGCGCCCATCACACCGCTGGCGTGCTTGGTCCAGATGGTGGTCTCGGGAGCCGTCGACAGGCCCTGGATGGTGGTCGCCCGGCGCAGCACGATGCGGTCGTACTCGGGGACGGTCGCGGTGAAGTAGTAGTAGCCGTCGGTGTGTTTGAAGATGTGCGGGTCGGCCCGCTTCTCCGCGATCGGGTTGGTGTAGGTCACGGCGGGGGAGTCGGGTACGGCGGCCTGGGCGGGGGAGGCCGGCGCGACGAGGCAGGCCGCGAAGGCGGTCAGCATCGCCAGGAGCAGGCGAACAGCGTTGCGTCTCAAGGGAGTTCTCCAGATCAGGTCAGATCACGTCAGGTCGTGGGGACGAGGCGCCACTGCTGGCAGTTGTTGTTGAGCCAGGTCCACTGCCGTACGTCCGTGCCGTTCGCCGTGCCGCAGTCGGCCACGTCGGCGACCTTGCCGGTGGACTCGTTGACGATCCGGACGTAGTCGCCGCTCGCGGTGAGGACGAGGCGGTAGCGCTGGCACTTGTTGTTCAGCCAGGACCACTGGCGGATGTCGGCGCCGTCGGCGGCGGAGCACTGCGCGGTGTCCATCACCTTGCCGGTGGCGACGTTGACCAGCCGGTTGGTGTCGTCGCCGAGGTCCTCGACCTTCCACTTCTGGTTGGTCCCGCCGTTGCAGGTCCACTGGAAGATGTTCGTGCCGTCGGCGGAGTCGCCCCCGTTCACGTCCAGGCACTTGCCGCTGTTGCGGTTGACGAGGGTGTACGACGTGGGCGTCGCGGCCGTCTCGCCGGACGGGCCGGGCAGGGTCGTGCCGAGGGCGACCGGCGTGCCGAAGTTCGGGGTGCCGTCGGCGTTCCAGGTGAACTCCTGGGCGCGGGTGGTGCGTCCGTTGCCGCAGCCGCCGTTGGACGCGGAGTTGGCGTGGTAGACGATCCAGTTCTCGGTGCCGTCGGGTGAGGTGAAGAAGCCGTTGTGGCCGGGTCCGTAGACGCCGGCCGCGTCATTGCGCTGGAAGACCGGGGTCTGCTTCTTCGTCCAGGAGGCTGGGTCGAGCGGGTCGGAGCCGGTCAGCTCCAGTTGGCCGAGCTTGTAGTCGGCGGTCTGGCAGGAGCTCGCGGAGTACGTCAGGAAGGTGCGGCCGCCCCGGTAGAGCGGCTCGGGGCCCTCGTTGACGGGGCTGCCGGAGCGCTCCCAGTCCAGGGTCGGGCTGGAGATGATCGTGAAGGTGTCGTCGGCCAGGGTGTACGGATTGCTCAGCGGGGCGATCACCAGGCTCTGCGTACTGCCGTTGATGAACCCGCTGCCCAGCAGGTACAGCTTGTTGTTCGCCTGCAGCACACTCGCGTCGATCAGCCAGCCGCCCGGCGTGAGGTTGGACCCGGTGAGCGATCCCTTGTAGGTGTACGGGCCCATCGGGTCGGTGCCGGCGCTCTCCAGGACGTGCGTGCGCTGGGAGTCGCAGCAGGCGACACCCGCCTGGCCGGCCGAGTAGTACACGTACCAGTGGCCGTTGAACAGGTGTATCTCCGGCGCCCAGAAGTTGGTGTTCCGGGTCGACGTGGTGTCCGAGTACACCTGCACGTTGGGCGCGGTGGCGAGGCCCGCGAGGGTCGAGGACTTGCGGATGCCGAGGATGCCGGTGAACGTCGTGGTGATCAGGTAGTAGTTGCCGTCGTGGTACTGCAGCCACGGGTCGGCGCCCTTGAACGACTTCAGCGGGTTCGTGTACGGACGGCCGTCCGCCGCGGTCGCCGGCTGGGTGGTCGCCACCATGGCCAGCAGGGCGGCGAGCACACAGAGGATGAGCGATCTGTGGCGTTTCCTGAAGGGCATGTGAGATATCTGCTGAGACATCCGGGGCATACAAGACCGTCCATGTCCGTAATTTCGAACGGAGTTCGTGATTCCGATCGTGATTGAGATCAGAAGATAGAAGTGGGCCATGTTCCCGTCAACGGTTTCGTCATATGCGCTTCACAAACCAGCGTGCGGACGCGCGCCCGGCGCGGGTGCGCGATCATGCGCTTGCCCGTTCAGGTGATGAACCGACGGATGGGCTCCCGGCCCCTCGCTCACCCCCGTATCCAGGGCACATGGACCATCACCACGCGCCTGCCGGCTCAACTCCCTTCTCCCGGCGGCAGTTCACGACCGCAGCCGCCACGACCGCCGCCCTGGCCGCGTCGACCCCCACCGCGGCCGCGGTCGCGTCTGCCGCCCCCGCCGTCCCCCGACAGGCCCCGACCCGACCGCGCTCCACCGCCGACTGGGACACCTGTCTCGCGGTCGCCCGCGCCCTGCTGGTGGTCGACGAGCACGACCGGCCGCTCGTGCCGACGTACCGGAAGATCCTCGACGCCGGGCTGCCGCGCGCGAGGACGAAGACCGCGAGGAGAGTCCTCGTCGTCGGCGCCGGACCGGCCGGCCTGGTCGCCGCCTGGCTGCTGAAGCGGGCCGGGCACCATGTCACGCTCGTCGAGGCCAACGGCAACCGCGTCGGCGGCCGTATCAAGACCTTCCGGACCGGCGGCCACGAGCAGGCGGCCCAGGCATTCGCCGACCCGGCCCAGTACGCGGAGGCCGGCGCCATGCGCATCCCCGGAAGCCATCCGCTGGTGATGAGCCTGATCGACCAATTCGACGTCAAACGCCGCCGGTTCCACCTCGTCGATGTCGACGGCGAGGGCAAACCGGTCAACAACGCCTGGCTGCATGTCAACGGCGTGCGCGTGCGCCGTTCCGAGTACGCCGAGGCACCCCGCAAGGTCAACCGCTCCTTCGGCGTCCCCCGCGAGTACTGGGACACCCCTTCCTCGACCATTCTGCGCCGTGCCCTGGACCCGGTGCGCGACGAGTTCAGCACCGTCGGCGCGGACGGCAAGCGCGTCGACAAGCCGATGCCCGAGCGGGTCAAGGGCTGGGCGCGGGTCGTGCAGAAGTACGGCGACTGGTCGATGTACCGCTTCCTGACCGAGGAGGCCGGTTTCGACGAGCGGACCGTCGACCTGATCGGCACCCTGGAGAACCTCACCTCACGCCTGCCGCTCTCCTTCATCCACAGCTTCATCAGCCAGTCCCTGATCAGCCCCGACACCGAGTTCTGGGAGCTGGTCGGCGGCACCGCGACACTCCCGGACGCGCTGCTCGAGCAGGTCGCGGATATCCTGCGGCTCGACCGGCGCGCGACCCACATCGAATACTGGGCGCCCGACAGGCCCGGCGCCGACGACACCTCCCACGTCCATGCCAAGGGCCCGCACGTCTGGATCGACACGGTCTCCGAGGGACGTGACGGCAAGGTCGTCCGCGAGCAGTTCACCGGGGACCTCGCGGTCGTCACCGTGCCGTTCTCGGGGCTCAGGCAGGTGCAGGTCAGCCCCTTGATGTCGTACAAGAAGCGGCGTGCGGTCGCGGAGCTGCACTACGACAGCGCCACCAAGGTGCTGCTCGAGTTCGGCCTGCGCTGGTGGGAGTTCACCGAGGACGACTGGAAGCGGGAGCTCGACGCCGTACGGCCCGGGCTCTACGACGACTACCGCAAGGGCAAGGCGCCCGCCGACGGCAGCCTCCTCGGCACTCACCCCTCCGTGCCGCGCGGCCACATCAACGACGCCCAGCGCATGCACTACGCCGCCAACCGCTGGGGCACCCGCGACCAGCCCGAGGCCGCGCACATCATCGGCGGCGGGTCGGTCTCCGACAACTCCAACCGCTTCATGATCAACCCCTCCCACCCGATCGACGGCAGCAAAGGCGGTGTCGTCCTGGCCTCCTACAGCTGGGCCGACGACGCCTCCCGCTGGGACTCCCTCGACGAGGACGCCCGCTATCCGCACGCGCTGCGGGGGCTGCAACAGGTCTACGGCCAGCGCGTCGAGGTCTTCTACACCGGGGCCGGACGGACGCAGAGCTGGCTGCGCGACCCGTACGCCTACGGCGAGGCGTCCGTCCTCCTCCCCGGCCAGCACACGGAACTCCTCGAAGCGATCCGCACCCCTGAGGGCCCGCTCCACTTCGCGGGGGACCACACCTCGGTGAAACCGTCGTGGATCGAGGGCGCCCTGGAGTCGGGAGTGCGGGCGGCGCTGGAGGCGCACGGCGCCTGAAACCCCGTGGCGCTATGCGGCATCCGCCTGCGCCCTGGCCCGTACCGCGTCGGCCGGATCCCAGCCCCGGCGCGGCACGGAGGCCAGCAGGCGGGTGTACGGGTCCTCGGGCGCACCGAGGACCCGGTCCGTCGGGCCCTGCTCGACCACCCGGCCGCGCCGCATCACCACGGTCTCGTCGGTGATGTGCCGGACGACCGCCAGGTCATGGCTGACGAAGACCAGCGCCACGCCCGTGTCCCGCCGGATCTCACCCAGCAGTCGCAGGATCTGCGCCTGGATCGACACGTCCCGCGCGGCGACCGCCTCGTCCAGGACGAGGACACGCGGATCGACGGCGAGGGCACGGGCGATGGCAAGGCGCTGACACTGACCGCCGGACAGCTCGTGCGGGCGCGCCCCCGCCTTCCGGGCACCGAGCCCCACCCGGTCCAGGAGGGCGGCGATCCGCTGGTCGTCGTCCCCGTCACGGCCGTGCAGGCGCAGGGTGGTGCGCAGGCACTGGCGGGCCGTCAGCCGGGGGTCCAGGGAGACATACGGATCCTGGAACACCATCTGGATCTCGCGGGCGCGGGCCAGCCGGTGCGCGGCCCTGCCCCGGCCGAGGGAACGCGGCCGTATCGCGACCGTACCGGCCCCGTGCTCGCGCAGCGCGGCTCCGCTCAGGGCGAGCACGTCCGTGCCGTCGACCAGCACGCTGCCGGTGACCGTCCCGTGCGCGGGCAGCAGCCGCAGCACGGTCTTCGGGGTCGTCGACTTGCCCGAGCCGGACTCGCCGACGAGACCGACGGTCTCCCCGGCGCCGACCCGCAGGCTCACCTCGGCGAGCAGGGGCCGGGCCGCGCCGGGCAGGCTCAGGGTCAGGTTCTGGATGTCGAGCAGCATGGCGGTTACCTCCTGGCGCCGAGCCGGTCGGCGGCCCAGACCCCGACCACGTTGAAGGCCACCACGACGGCGGCGATGGCGGTGCCCGGCACCAGCGCGGGCAGCAGGGCGCCCTGGACGATGGCGGCCTGGCCCTCCTGCACCATCAACCCCCAGTCGGAACTGGGCGGCTGGGCACCGAACCCCAGATAGCTGAGGGGGCCAGGCTCATCAGGGCCTCGCCGAACAGCACGACGAGGTATCCGACGATCGACCGGGCGAGGTTGGGCACCAGGTGCCGTACGCAGATCCGCAGACCGCCCATGCCCTGTACGCGATAGGCGTCGACGTAGGGCTTGGCCCGTTCGGCCAGCGCCACGCTGTGGGTGTACTTGGCGATCGTCGGCGCGAAGGCCAGCCCGAGTCCCAGTACGGACGTGGTGATGCCCGCCCCGAACACCGCGATGACGAGGACGACGAACAGCAGCCCGGGGAAGGCGTACATCACGTCGGTCACCCGGGACACCAGCGTGTCCGCCCAGCCGCCGCGCCAGGCGGCGACCGTGCCCGCCCCCCACACCCCGACCGGCAACACCAACGAGGCGCTGACCGGCCTCGTCGTCGCCGACGCCCTCGTCCTCGCCCTGACCACCCTCGACGAGACCCGCGCGGTGGAGCACTCCCACCAGCTGACGGCCCTGCGGGAACAGCTCCTGGCGCAGAAGGAGCCTCGCGGCCGCAGGGCGTGACGGCGCCCGAACCCGGTTGTATCGCGCGTTACAGCCATGCCGACCGTTACAGCCCGCCCGACCCGATCGCCGGGTCCTGCGCCAACGGCTGTTCCGTCCAGATCACCTTGCCGGTCGTCGTGTACCGCGTGCCCCAGCGCTCGGCGAACTGCGCCACCAGGAACAGCCCGCGGCCGCCCTCGTCCGTCGTGGCCGCACTGCGCAGGTGCGGGGCGGTGCTGCTGCCGTCGGACACCTCGCAGATGAGGGCGCGGTCGCGGATGAGGCGGACGCGGATGGGGCCGGTGGCGTGGCGCAGGGCGTTGGTGACCAGCTCGCTCAGGATCAGCTCGGTCGTGAACGCCTCCTCGGTCAGGCCCCAGGAGTCCAGGGTCCGGGCGGCCGCGGCCCGGACCCGGGCCACGGCGGCCGGATCGTCCGGGACGTCCCAGGTGGCCGCGCGGTCGGCGGCGAGCATCCGGGTCCGGGCGACGACGAGGGCGACGTCGTCGCGCGGCCGCTCCGGCAGCAGGGCCGCGAGGACCGCCTTGCAGGTCTCCTCCGGCGTCCGGCCGTGCGTCGGCGGCGTCGCGGCCAGCGCCCCGCGCAGCAGTTCGAGACCCACGTCGATGTCCCGCCCCTGGTCCTCGACCAGCCCGTCCGTGTACAGGACGAGACCGCTGCCCTCGGGCAGCCGCAGCTCGGTCGCCTGGAAGGGCAGACTGCCGCCCAGGCCGAGCGGCGGCCCGCCGGTGACCGAGGGGAACTCGACGTCGCCGTCGGGGTGGACGACGGCCGGTTCGAGGTGGCCGGCGCGGGCGAGGGTGCACAGCCCGGAGGACGGGTCGTACACGGCGTACAGACAGGTCGCCCCGGTGACCGGCGCGATCTCGCCGTCGCCGCCCTCGTCCTGGTCGATGCGGGCCACCAGCTCGTCGAGGTGGCCGAGGAGTTCGTCGGGCGGGAGGTCGAGCGTCGAGAAGTTGTGGACCGCCGTACGGAGCCGTCCCATCGTCGCCGCCGCGTGCAGCCCGTGCCCCACGACGTCCCCCACGACCAGTGCCACCCGCGCGCCGGGCAACGGGATCACGTCGAACCAGTCCCCGCCGACGCCGCCCTGCGCCGCCTGCGCGGGCAGGTAGCGGTAGGCGACGTCGAGGCCGCTCTGGTCGGGCAGGGCCCGCGGCAGCAGGCTGCGCTGGAGCGTGACCGACAGTGTGTGCTCGCGGGTGTAGCGGCGGGCGTTGTCGATGCTGACGGCGGCCCGTGCGACCAGCTCCTCGGCGAGGGAGACGTCCTCCCGCTCGAACGGCTCGGGCCGGTCGGCCCGCCAGAACGTGGCCATGCCCATGATCACGCCCCGGGCGCGCAGCGGCACCGTCAGCATCGCGTGGATCCCGAACCCCACCAGTCTGCGGGCGTTCTCCGGGTCCTGGACCTGCCAGCCGGAGAAGGCGGGCAGGTCCGCCTCCAGCACCGACTCGCCGGTGCCGAAGCCGAACGCCTGCGGGCTGTCCGGGGCGAAGTGGATCAGCTTGCCGATCGGATAGAGCGGGCTGCCCTCCCGTACGCCCCGGAAGGCGACCCGGCGCATGTCGGTGCGGCCCTCCTTGGGCTCCTCGCCCCGCAGCACCGGATCCGCCAGGTCGACGGAGACGAAGTCGGCGAACCGGGGCACCGCGAAGTCGGCCAGCTCCTGCGAGGTGCGGGTGACGTCGAGGGTGGTGCCGATCTCCAGGCCCGCGTCGTACAGCAGCTTCAGCCGCTCCTGCGCCACGTCCGCCCTGCCGGTCAGCGTCCGCAGCTCGGTGGTGTCCCGCAGCGTCGCCACGCTGCCGGGCGGCCCGCCGTCCCGGTCGGTCGCCCGCTGGCTCACCGCCAGCAGCCGGCCCTGCGCCAGATGCACCTCGTCGGTGGCGTCCCGCCCGGACGTGAACAACCCGACGAGGTCGCTGCCCAGGCCCAGAGCGAGGCACGGCCGCCCCTCCGCGTCCGAACCGAGCCCCAGCAGCCGGCGCGCCTCGTCGTTCGCCAGCGCGAGGCGGCCCTGGCCGTCCAGGATCAGCACGCCCTCGCGTACGGCGTGCAGGACGGCGTCGTGGTGCTCGTACATCCGGGTCATCTCGGCGGGCCCCAGCCCGTGCGTCTGGCGCAGCAGCCGACGGCTGACCAGCGCGGTCCCGCCGGTGGCGAGGGCGAGCGCGGCCGCCGCCGAGGCCAGCAGCATCGGCAGCTGGTGGTCCACGACACCGCCCACGCTGGCCAGCGTCACACCGGCCGCCACCAGTCCGACGACCCGGCCGTCGTCGTCGGTCACGGGGACGACGGCCCGCACGGACGGCCCCAGCGTCCCGGTGTACGTCTCACGTACGGTGCCGCCCGCCACGGCCGGTGCGATGGTGCCGACGAAGTGCTTGCCGATCTGCTCGGGGTTGGGGTGCGTGTACCGGATCCCGTCGGTGTTCATCACGACGAGGAAGTCCACGTCGGTCGCCTCGCGCGCCGCCTCGGCGCGCGGCTGGAGCAGCACGGTCGGATCGGGTTCCGCCAGGGCGTCCACGACACCCGGCGCGTTCGCGAAGGCCTCCGCCACGGCCAGGGACCGGTTGCGGGCCTCCCGCTCGGTGTCGTTGCGCACCTGGAGCACCAGCGCCACCACCGCGGCCACGACGAGGAGCACGACGATCGCCGCCTGCAGCACGAAGACCTGCCGGGCGACGGTACGCGCGCTCACCAGCGAGCGCAGGCGGCCGAGGACTGCGGCCATGCCTCTTTTCTAACACCGTTCGGTGGACCGGGCACGGCTGTTGTCCCGGTTCGGCCCTACGGACGGGTCGGCAGCGGGTGCCCGGCCGGCGGGTGGCCCAGGGTGTGGAAGAACCCGGTCGCCAGGACGAGGCCCTCGCGGGCGATCGACGCGAGGAGGTGTTCGTCGGGGGCATGCTGGAGGCAGCCCGGGTAGGAGTGCGGCAGCCAGAGGGTGGGCAGGCCGAGGACGTCCGTGAACACGGCGTTCGGCAGGGAGCCGCCGATGTTGGGCAGGACGGCGACGGGCCGTCCGGCGACCTGCTCCAGCGTCGTACGGGCCGGGCCCAGCGCGCCCACGGGTCGTCCAGGGGCGTACGGCTCGCGGCGAAGCTGCCCAGCAGCCGGACGTCGACCATCGGGAACCCGTGCTCGGCGAGGTGCTCGGCGACCGCCTCCGCGGCCTTGCCGACGTCCGTGCCGACGACGTACCGCAGTTGAAGTACGGCGCGTGCCCGGCCGGGGATCGCGTTGACCGGGCGGTCGACATCGCCCGCGCCAAGGCCGAGGACTTCCAGGGTGTTCCAGGCCCCGTCGGACCTACGGTGAGCACGACCCCACGCGCCCGGCGTCGAGCGCCTCGCGGGTGACGGCCGCTCCGGCGGCCTCCGGCATACGGAGCAGCAGCAGCGCCGCGTCGTCGTGGAGCCGGCCGCCCACATGGGCCAGCAGCTCGTCGTGGAGCGCGGTGACGGTGCGCACCGGCTCCTCGCAGGTGTGCCGCTCCAGCCCTTCGGCGAGCGGGTAGAACTCCCGGTCGTGGTCGCGGGCCTCGGTGACGCCGTCGGTGTAGAGCAGCAGCTGGTCGCCGTCGGCGAAGGGCAGCACCTGGAGTGCGGGCGTCTCGCCCGAGAGGGTGCGCAGCCCGAGCGGCGGCGCCGGACGGTCCGGCTCGACCGGCACGACGACGGAGTCGCGCACCAGCAGCGGCGGCGCGTGCCCGCAGTTGACGACCTCCAGCTGCCCTGCCCGGGGGTACCCGGCGACCACGGCGGTCACGAAGTCGTCGCTGCCCAGGTTGCGGGCCAGGCTCCGCTCGATCCGCGCGACGACGGCGAGCAGATCGGGCTCGTCGTAGGCGGCCTCGCGGAAGACACCCAGCACCAGAGCCGCCGTCCCGACCGCGGGCAGCCCCTTGCCGCGTACGTCGCCGACGATCAGCCGCACTCCGTAGGGAGTGGACACGAGCGCGTAGAGGTCGCCGCCGATCCGGGCCTCCGCCGCGGCGGCGCTGTAGCGGACGGCCACCTGGAACGGGCCGACGGTCGCCGGGACGGGCTGGAGCAGCGCGTGCTGGGCGGCCTCGGCGACGGACCGGACCGCGGCGAGCACCCGCTCGCGGCGCCCGCGCAGCGCGCTGGCCAGGCTCCCCGCCAGCGTGACGGCCAACAGCGCGGCCAGCACGACGGCCAGCTCGCGGCTCTCGACGTCGTCACGGACGCCGAGGACCGCGCCGAGGACGGCGGCGAACAGCCCGAGGCACAGGACTCCGCGCGGGCCGTTGGTGGTCGCGGCGAGCGCGGGTCCGACGGCGAGCAGCGGCAGCCAGGTCATCCCCGAGCCGCAGACGAGTGCGACGAGCACGATGGCGGAGACGATCAGGATGGGCAGTACGGGCGTGGTGGCGACCAGTCGCCTCGGCCAGTGGTCACGACCGTGGTGCGGGGCCTCGCTCATGTCTTCTCGGCTGTCCTCACCTGTGAACAAGGGCATACGCCCGGGAAAAGTCCGTTTTATATAGGAAAACGGTCCGGACCCGGACAGGACAAGGAGAGGGATTTCAGATAGTGAGCGAGGGGTTCACCGATCACATCGTGAGCGAAAGTCCCCTGGTCACACGGCTCGCGGTCGGCAGCAGACGCGCCCTGACCTCCTCCAGACGGGCCCGCGTCTCCTCGATACGGGACCGTCGGTCCGCCCGCAGCGACACGCCCAGCGAGCCCAGGGTGCTGCCGCTGTAGACGGGCACCGCGACACAGACCGTGCCGAGCGTGTACTCCTCGATGTCCGTGACCGCCGGGGCCAGGGGCGAGGAGTCCAGCCGCCGGATCAGCTCCGGAGGGTCGGTGATCGTCCTGGGTGTGAGGTCGGGAAGCGCGTGCCGGGACAGGTAGTCCTTGCGGGCCTCCTCGTCCAGCTCGCGCAGCACGGACTTCCCCAGCGCCGTGGCGTGCCCGGCGTCCTCGAACCCCACCCACAGATCCACCCGGGGCGCGCGCGGACCGTCGACGATCTCGGCGACCCGGATCTCCCCCTCCTCGTAGAA
>CBFGZZ010000147.1:0-20022 GCA_965653385.1 uncultured Streptomyces sp.
CGTGGCCGTGGTCGTGCTCGTGACGGTGGCTGTGGGCGTGGGCGTGGGCGTGCGCGTGGGAGTGGTCCGGTGTGGGTGCGGGGGCCTCCGCTGCGGTGTGGGCGTGCGCGGCGACCAGGACCGGTTGGCGCTCGTGGGCCCGGTCGGTCTCGTGGTCGTGAGCATGCCCGTGCCCGTGTGGATGGTCATGCCCGTGCCCGTGCTTCCGGACGTGCCAAGCCCGTCGTACGAGCGTCGCGCCCGCCGCGATCACCAGGGCGCCGCTCGCGATGCCCAGCCAGGTGATCACCGAGGGTGCCGCCGCCGAGCCGGCCGTCACGAGGAGGCCCAGGGCGACCACACCCAGGGTGTGCGTGACCGTCACCGAGGCGGCCAGGGGCAGGACGTCCTTCATACGGGCCCGGCCGCCGCGGGCCGCCGCAACCGCGGCCATCAGGGTCTTGCCGTGGCCGGGGGCGAGCGCGTGCATCGCGCCGAGGAAGATCGCGAGGACCAGGGCGAGGGCGGCGAAGCCGACGGTGAGGTCCTGGCGGGAGACCAGGCCGTCCAGGGCCCGCGTCCAGCGGTCGGCGCCGCGCGGCAGGACGGAGGAGGCGGGGGTGTCCTGTGCCGCCTCGGCGAGGGCGGGGCCGCCCGGGCGCACGCGCAGCGACGCGCTCTTGGTGTCGGCCGGAGAGGACAGCAACTCCTCGGGATATTCGGTCAGTTCGCGGGAGATCGACTCCTTCGGCACGTCCGAGGCGGCGAGTGTCATACGGTCCCCGCGCGCCGTGATCTCCCGCCAGCCGGGGCCGGACTCCGCGCCCGCGCCACGGAAACCGAGGGCGACCGTGGTGTCCTCCGGGAGCGGCGCCGTCAGCCGGCACTCCACGCGGAGGGTGTCGAGTCCCGCCTGGCCGGGACGCACGCGCGCGTGGCTGCTGGTCGGCGTCAGCTCGACCGTACGGCCGTCCACGGTGACCTCGCTGCCCCGCGCGGCCGCCGCGCACCGCTGCCGGGCCCACTCCGTCATCCCCGCCTTCTCGATGTCCGGCTCGGCCTGGGTCGCCGGGATCTCGGCGAGGTCCTCCACATGGTGGACGCGTAGTTCGCCGGGGGCGGCGACCAGGCCGTCGTAGCGGTTGACGGTGAAGTTGCCGAGGGGGTGCGCGCTCGCGTAGCCGGTGGGGAACAGCGCGAGCGCGCAGGCCGCCGTGAGGACGGCCGTGGCCGAGGCGAACAGACGACGCGGGGTCACTTGGCCGCCTCCAGGTCCTTGAGCGCCGTACGGGCTTCGCGGGCGCCCAGCGGGGAGAAACCGGGATTCAGTTCCAGCGCGGAATCCAGGTGCTCGCGGGCCTCCTCGGCGTGGCCGGTGGCGCGCTCGATGATCCCGCGGTGGTAGAGGAACGCCGCGTTGCGGTAGCCGGTGGCCGTCGCCTTGCGGGCGTAGGGAAGGGCTTCCTCGTCCTTGCCGTTGACGTGCAGTGCCCAGGCGAGGGCGTCCGCGGTGTGCACGGTCTGCCGGCGGTCCCACTCGGCGCGGGCGGCGCGCAGCGCGGAGGCCTTGTCGCCGTGGTCGGCTGCCGCGAGGGCCGTGTCGAGGTCTGCGTTGACGCCGTTGGCGCGGGCGAGGGCCGTCCAGGCGTCGACCAGGGCGTACTGGTCGTCGGCCTTGACCTTGTCGCCGGCCGCTTCGTACAGCTCGCCGAGTTCGACGAGGGGACCGGGGAGGGGGTAGCGGGAGACGACGTTCCGCAGGCCCTCCGTCGCGCCGGCCCGGTCACCGCTCGCGGCCTGGGCGCGGGCGCGGCCCTCCAGGGCGGGGACGTAGTTCTCGTCGGCGGCGAGGGCGCGGGCGTAGTGGGTGAGGGCGGTGTCGTAGTCACCCTGGTTCCAGGCGAGTTGGCCGAGCTGGGTGGCGACGTAGGTGATGTCGCCGGGGGTGGTGGCGGAGGAGAGGGCCTGTTTCAGTACCCGCTCGGCCGTCCGTACGTCGCCGCGCAGCTCCTGGACATAGGCGTAGCGCGTGAAGACCGGGATGCCCGGGCGTCGGTCGTCCGCTGTCTTCGCGGCCTTGGCGGCGTCGGCGTAGCGGCCCAGTTCGACGAGGGCGTCGGTGCGGGTGCACAGGGCGCGTTCGCTGTAGGGGTTCACCTTCAGGGCCCGGTCGGCGTACTTGAGGGCGTCCTCGAAGTCGTGCCGGGCGGCGGCGAGGGCGGCGCGGCCCGCGAGGGCCTGGTCGTTGTCGGGCTTCAGTTCCAGGGACCGCTCGAAGGCCTGTTCGGCCTGGGGGTAGCGGGAGGGGTCGCCCTTGGTGCGGGCCTGCTCGACGTAGGCGAGGCCGAGGGTGGCCCAGCCGGTGAAGTCCCTCGGCTGGTCGCGGAGGTGGGCCTGGAGGGAGGTGATGCCGGTGGCGAGGTCGCCGGTGGTGAGGAGGCCGGGGGAGACGGCGGCGGAGGCGGGGGCGACGCCTTGGGTGTTGTTGTCGCGGGCCGCGCTGAGCGCCATGGAGCCGGCGGTGAGGGCTACGGCGAGCAGGGCGGAGCAGCCGGCCAGGTGGAGTGCCCGGCTGCGGCGGGCGGCCGCGGCGACTCGGCGCACGGCGGCGATGCGCTGCTCGCGGGCTTTGTCGCCCCCGCCGCCCCTACCCGTCCCATCCTCAAGGGGCTCCGCCCCTTCGACCCCGTTGGGGGCCGCGCCCCCAGACCCCGCTGTCGGCCCTTCGGGCCTCGTCCTCGAACGCCGGACGGGCTGTCGGGGTTCGCTGTCGTTCGTCCGCGGGGCCATGCCCTCTCCTCGATCGGCTGTCCAGCAGTGGCAGTTGTCACGTGCGGCGGCGCGGCCCGCGCCGTGGGGGATGAGTACTTCGCGGGCCGCGCCAGCTCTGTCGTGGGCCTAGTAGGCCCGCTCCCGCATCCGGCGCCACCACATCAGGGCCCCGCCGATCAGCAGGATCCCCAGGGCGCCGGCGCCCGCCGAGCCGGCGATCAGGGTCGTGTCGTCCATGCCGGAGGCACCGCCGGCCGGCTGGAGGGCGTCGCCGAGCTGGCTGCGGACGTCGGTCTCGCCGTCCGTGCCCTGGGCGAGCGGGCCGCGGGAGCCCTCGGTGGGCAGGGCTACGTACGGGAAGGCCTTCTCGAAGTCCTTGTCGTTCTTGTCGACGGCGTCACCCAAGTCGTTCTTGGCGCCCAGGAGTTCACCCTCGACGACCTGGAGGGATGCGTCGATCACGTCGTCGGTGAGGCGGCGGCCGTTCGGGAAGCCCGCGTTGTCGCCGTCGAGGACACCGAGCCGCTTGGGTTCGGCGGCCGGCTTGACCGAGGTGTTCAGGCGCAGCATCTCCGACGGGGTCACGTGCGGGGGCTGGTTGAGGTCCTTCACACCCTTGAGGAAGACGTCGACCAGGTCGTTGCGCGGTTCGTCGGGCGCCGGGATCTTGTAGATCGCCTCGATGAGCTTCGGCAGCTCCGGATTGGTGACGTTCTTCAGGAACTGGGCGTCCTCCCAGGGGGCGGACGCGTTGAACTTGTCCTTGTCCTTGAGGGGGTTGACGACCTCGTTCACCAGGGGGTTACCGAGACGCGAGACCTGCTCGAAGTAGCCCTGGGCGTTCTTGCGCTGGGTCGTCGACCAGATGCCGACGATCGGCTGCTCCGCCGACTCCGTGATCATGTGCGTCGGAACCTGGAGGGCGATCGAGTTGACGTTGTAGCCCTTGAGCGTGTCGTTGCCGACCTCGGAGAGGTTCCCGCCGTACAGGAGGTCGAAGACCCGCAGGTCCAGGAAGAACGGGTCGTCGGCCTGCCCGGCGAACGACGTCGCGTCGCCCGCGAGCTTGTGCACGGCCTGCTCGCGCAGCTTGGCGTAGTCCGGCATCGACGCCTTGCCGACGTTCGACGGGGCCACCGGCACGTCGTTGGCGACCTTCGTCTTCGACACCGGGTGCTGGTCCTTCAGCTTCAGCAGCTCGATGTCGTACGTCTGCGTGATGTTGAGGTCCTTGTCGTCGAGGCTCTCGACCGGACCGGTGTTGTACAAAAACGTCTTCTTGTTCTTGATGTGCGTGTCGAAGGTGAAGCGGTAGAGCAGATCGCCCTGTGCGTCACCGTTGTTGTCGATGTGGATGTCGTACTGCGCGTCCTCGGCGAACGTGAAGAAGTTCGGTCCACCGGCCGGCTCCTCGAACGGGATCCAGTTCCCGATGATCGTCGTCGTGTCCGGCTTGTCCGGGCTGACGAACGCGTACACGTCCGTGTTGTCGTACTGCGGGGTCCCCGAGATCAGTGGGGCCTCCCGGTGACTGGAGGCGGATGCCGCCCCCGGTTCCAGCGCGGTCACGCCGGCGGCTGCGAGCCCCCCGGCGGCCAGCGCACCACATACGAGGGTCGCGAGGCCCCTGCGTCCCGCACCGCTCCTGGAATTAGGTGTCATGCCGTCCGTCCTCAGTCCCAACTTGCCTGACGCACCCGATTCGGAGCCGTCGCCAGGGTGGATTGGTCGAATCCCAAGCGTTCTTACGGCCGAACTGAAAAGTTGTTTCATCGAGAGGCGACCCGCGTTTTCGGCCCGCTGATCCGTAACCCCATCCGGAGGTGGGTCCGTTGCGAATGCCTCGCGGGACGAGACGGCCGCGCTGCGGTCTGACTGGAGGGGGAGACGAGTTGGAGGCGGACGAGCTGCTGGTGCTCGTGGCGGGCGGTGATCAGAAGGCGTTCGAGGAGCTGTACGGGCTGGTCTCCGGGCCGGTGTACGGGCTGGTCCGGCGTGTGCTGCGCGACCCCGCCCAGTCCGAGGAGGTGGCCCAGGAAGTGCTGCTCGAACTGTGGCGGTCAGCGGCGAAGTTCGACCCGCATCGGGGCAGCGCCCTGTCGTGGGTCCTCACCCTCGCCCACCGCCGCGCCGTCGACCGGGTCCGCAGCGCCCGCGCGGCCGGTGAACGCGAACAACGCGAGGCCCTGCGCGCGAACCACCCGGCCTTCGACCACGTCGCCGAGGAGGTCGAGGCCGGACTGGAGCGTGAGTGGGTGCGCCGCTGCCTGGACCGGCTCACCGCGCTGCAACGCCAGTCCGTGACCCTCGCCTACTACGACGGCTACACCTACCGTGAGGTCGCCGAGCGGCTCTCGCTGCCGCTGGGCACGGTCAAGACCCGGATGCGCGACGGACTCACCCAGCTGCGCAAGTGCCTGGGAGGTGTCGCATGAGCTTGGTCGGTCGCCTGCTGCGCCGCGAGGACCTGCACTCCCTCGCCGCGCCCTATGCCCTCGACGCCCTGGAACCCGCCGAGCGGCTCCGCTTCGAGAAGCACTTGAAGTCCTGCGACAGCTGTGCCGCCGAGGTGCGGGCCCTGTCCGAGGACGCCGTCCGGCTCGCCTGGTCGACGGCCGCCCCGCCGCCGGCCGCGATGCGTGACCGGGTCCTGGCCGCCGTACGCACGACTCCGCAGGAGTCCGTCGGACGGGAGCCGGCACGCGCGCGTGCCACTCAGCTGCCGCCGCATGTGTGGGGCACCCAGCCGCCGCCGCGCACCCATGCGCCCAGGACGCGCCCTTTGCTCGTGCCGTTCGCCACGGTCACGGCCGCCGCGGCCCTCGTCGTCGCCTCCCTCTTCGCCGTCCAGGCGAACAGGACGCAGGAGCAGCTGGACGCCCAGCAGGCCCGGGCAAGTGAGATCGCTAACGTTCTCGCGGCGCCCGACGCCCGGGCGACCGCCGGCGAGGACGCGCGGGGGCGGACGATCGGAGTGGTCGCCTCCGCATCGGCGGGGCGGGCGATCGTCACTCTGAGCGGATACGGCGAGTTGCCGAGCGGCCGGGTGCACCAGCTCTGGCAGATGCGCCCCGATGTGCAACCACGCTCCCTGGGCCTCTTCGACGGCGACACGCCCTTGATCGCCTCCGGTCTCGACAAGAAAACGACGTCACTGGCTGTGACCGTCGAGCCGGACGGAGGCTCACCGCAACCCACCAGCCAGCCCGTTGTCCAACTCGCCCTGAAATCGGTTGGATTCGGAGAGTAATCAACGATGAGTCGTCAACACCCTTATGGGGAAGGTGAATCCTGTGACCGCGATACACGCGTGCCCCACCGGGGCGATAGGGTTAACCTGCCCGGGCCGGGTGGACTCGTACGGGTGGGGAGTGACATGGATCAGATAACAGTGCGCAGCAGGGCGAGGGTCCCTGCGATCACCTGCGGGAGCAGCGCGACCAGTTCGCGTCTCGACCGCCATCTCTCGGTGCTGGCGGGTCCCGCCGTGCCGCAGGGAGAAGCGGCCGAGGCGACCTCGCTGATGCGTGAGCTGACCAGTCGTGACACCACGCAGCGCAGCGACCAGGGCGCGCGGGTTCGCCGCGTCTCGCTCTTCGCGCCGCTGCGACGGCTCCGCCGCTCGCTCTTCGGCGGACGCTGACCCGTATCCCGGCGACCCTCGACGACCTCGAAGGCCGCGCCCGGCAGATCACCCCGTACCGGCGCCGTACCACGCTGTCCCCGTCCGTCATCCCCACGGCAGGCAGCGGCGCCACGAAGGGCTCTCCGGGCGCGGGCACATCCCCCACCCCACCCCCCGCTCATCGGCCCGCGCCCCTTGTATAACAGGTGTGTCACGAGATCGGTCACGCAAGGGAGTTGACGGGCCTTCGTCACACGGTGACGATCACTCGCCGCGCGCGTACCGGCGTACGGCGAGCGGCACGAACACCGCGAGCAGGACCGCGCACCAGGCCAGCGACCCGGCGACGGGATGCGCGACCGGCCAAGCGGCACCGTCCGGTACGGGCGCGTTGCCGAAGAGGTCCCGCAGGGCCATGGTGACCGCGCTGATCGGATTCCACTCGGCGAGCGTGCGCAGCCAGCCCGGCAGACCCTCCGTCGGGATGTACGCGTTGGACAGCAGCGGCAGGATGAACGTCGCCCCGCCCAGCTGACCGGCGGCCTCCTCGTTCCGGGTCAGCAGCCCGAGGAATATCCCGGCCCACGACGTCGCGAACCGGAACAGCAGCAACAGCCCCACCGCGCCCATGGCTTCGAGCGCCGATCCCTCGATCCGCCACCCCACCGCGAGCCCGACCAGCAGGAACGGCACGGTCCCGGCGGCCGTCACGATCAGATCCGCGGCCGCCTGTCCCAGCGGCACCGCGGCCCGGCTGACCGGCAGCGTCCGGAAGCGGTCCGTCACACCCCGGTGAACGTCCCCGGCGGCCTGGAACATGCCGGTCATCAGCCCGTTGGCCGCGGTCGCCACCAGCAGACCGGGCACCAGGAAGGACCGGTACTCCGCGCCGGGCATCGCGAGGGCGCTGCCGAAGACGTAGCCGAAGAACAGCAGCATGGTGATCGGCATGGTCTGCGTCAGGATCAGCAGCCCCGGGTTGTTCCGGATCCGCCGCAACTGGCGGCCCAGCAGCGCGCCGCCGTCGTACGCCAGGGTGCTCATGCGGCACGCTCCTCTTCCTGGGAGACCTGGGTTTCCTGGACCTCCTGCGTGAGCCGCAGGAACACGTCGTCGAGAGTCGGTGGTTCGAGGCTCACGTCGAGCAACGGCACGCCCGCGGCGTCGAGTTCGCGCACCAGACGGGGGAGCGTGAGTGTGGCGTCCCGGGTGACCGCGACGACGGCGCGCCGCTCGTGGTCGAACGACGGCTCGGCGCCGGTGAGTTGGTCCAGTACGGCCGCCGCCTTCACCATCACGTCCGGGTCGGTCACGACGACCTCGACATGTGCGCCGATCAACGACTTGAACTGGGCGGGCGAACCCCTGTGCGCGACCCGTCCCCGGTCCACCAAAGCGATGTCGTCGGCGAGTTGATCGGCCTCCTCCAGGTACTGCGTGGTCAGCAGCACCGTCGTGCCGTCGGCGGTCAGCTCCCGCACGGCGTCCCAGATCCGGTTGCGGCTGGCGGGGTCGAGGCCGGTCGTGGGCTCGTCCAGGAACAGCACCTCGGGGCGGCGGACGAGACTGGCCGCGAGGTCCAGGCGGCGCCGCATCCCGCCCGAGTACGTGGAGGCCGGCCGGTCGGCCGCCTCGGTCAGCCCGAAGCGGTCGAGGAGTTCGTCGGCCCGCTCGGCGGGCCCGCGAACCCGGTGCAGCCGGGCGAACAGCCGGAGGTTCTGGCGGCCGGTGAGGTCGCCGTCGACCGACGCGTACTGGCCGGTGACGCCGATGGCGCGGCGCACGGCCGCCGGGTCCCGCAGCAGATCGTGGCCGGCGACCCGGGCCGAGCCGGCGTCCGGGCGCAGCAACGTGGTCAGCAGCCGCACGGCCGTGGTCTTGCCCGCGCCATTGGGGCCGAGGAGGCCGCAGACGGTGCCCTGCGCGACGGCCAGATCGAGTCCGCGCAGGGCGTGGACCTCGCCGAATCGCTTTTCCAGACCTTCACTAAGTACAGCGTACGTAGAAGTCATAGGTCGACCATAGCGCACTACGTACGGTGTACGTAACTAGGATGGTGTGCGAGGTGATGATGGATGGCGGGCAAGGCGGCCGAGCCCGGAGTGATCTGGGCGCGACCCGAGCGGACGGGGCGCGGGCCGAAACCGGCGTTCACCCGTGCCGACATCGCGGCGGCCGCGGTGCGCATCGCCGACGCCGAGGGGCTCGACGCGGTGTCGATGCGACGGGTGGCCGGTGAGCTGGGCTGCGGCACGATGTCGCTGTACAACTACGTGCCCCGCAAGGAGGACCTGTACGAGCTGATGGTGGACGCCGTCGGCGGGGAGCACGAGCTGTGGGAGCCGGGCGGGGACTGGCGGGCGGAGATGCGCCGGGTCGCCCAGCAGACGCGCGAGCTGATGCACCGGCATCCGTGGATGACACGACTGATGTCACCCGTCTACGGCTTCAGCCCGAACGCCCTGCGGTACCTGGAGCACTGCTTGGCCTGCCTGGATCCGCTGGAGGCGCCCTACGGCATGAAGATGCAGCTCCTCGGGATGCTGAACGGCTGTGTGACCTCCTACGTCGCGACCGAACTGGCCGCCGCCGAGCGCACCCGGTCGCTGCCCTGGTCGGCGGAGCAGGAGAACGCGGTGCGGATCGCCTACCTCGGGAGTCAGGTGGCCACGGGGGCGTATCCGAGAATGGCCGCGGCGTTCACGGAGGATCCGGGGCCGATCGATCTCGACGGGGCGTTCGAGCTGATGCTGAACCGGATGCTGGACGCGTTCGCGCCCAGGGACGACCGGATCGACTAGATCAACGCGAACTGGCCTTCCGGGCCTTCCTCGTGGTGGTCCAGCACCGACGCAGGCCTGCGTGCGGACTCGGGGGCCGGCAGGACGCCGGCCTCGCGGAGGTCGGTTGCCGTGAGGGGCGACGTCAGCTCCTCCTGCATGGGCCGGAGTTCGGCCAGCAGTGCCAGTACCGTGATCAGCTCCAGCAGCTCCGACGTCCACGCCTGCGGCCAGGTCGTCGGCCGGATCGCCGCCAGGGTGCCCGGCTCGGGCTCCGTGACGCGGGCGGTGAACCACTGCTCCAGGACCTTCACTCCGGCCACCTCGTAGTCCCAGGCCTGCGGCGGGACCGGTGAGATGCGACCCTCGTCCAGCAGCAGGGCCTCCTCGCCGCGGTCGTACTCCAGCGCCAGCGGGCGGGAGGGCAGCGGCGCGCGGACGTACGGGCGACGACCGCCGGGCAGTTTCGGGCGGTCGCCGTTGCGACGCATCAGCCACAGGGCGCGGCGGCCCGACTCCACACCGCGTGCCCACAGTTCCGGGTCGGTGGTGAGGGGGACGGTGAGGTCCGGGCGGGCGGCCGCCAGCGTCCAGGCGAGCAGGTCCAGCGGTTCGACCGGTAGGCCGAGCCGGTCCCGGAGGTGCTCGACGAGGCCCGGTGCCAGGTTCGGCTCCGTGCCGCCCGGGCGGCGGTACAGCGGGCGGACGCGGCCCGGGCGCAGCAACGGGAGCAGGGAGGTCGCGAGCAGGCCGGACTCCGGGGTCTCCAGGACGAAGACCTGGTGCTCGTCCGCCACCCGCCACAGCTCGGGCCGGGCGGCGTCGATCAGACGGTGGTCGGGGATCAGCCACTGCTCGTCGAAGGGGGCGTGCAGGACCCGTACCGGCTCCGGGCAGGGGCCCGAGGCGCGGATCAGCTTCTCCGTGCCGGCGGACCGGCCGGGGAGCTGGCCGACGGCCGAATGCAGTGTGCGGGAGCGCGTCGGCTCCAGCAGGGCCTCCCGGTCCGTGCCCTCGGCCTTCACGAAGGCGTCCCAGCGGGCTTTCAGGGATGCCGCGTCGGGGCCCGTCGGCCACCCCCGGCCGAGCCGCGGCGGTGCGACGGACCACGGCATGAGGTCCGCCAGCGGCGGAGCGTCGTCGTGCGTCACGCTGGGCATCGTACGACCTGGCTTCGGCGCGCGGGTCAGTTGGCTTCCAAGGTCACCGTGAAGGAGAAGCGGTCGCCCCGGTAGTGGATGACCGCCGCGTCCAGCACCCGTCCCTCCGCGTCGTACGTCACGCCCGTGTAGTGCAGGATCGGGCTCAGCAGTGGGACTTGGAGCAGCCGCGCCGTCTCCGGGTCGGCGAGGCGCGCCTCGACCGTGTCCGTGATGCGGCTGATGTCCGCCCCGACCACGTCCCGCAGCACCTTGGTCATCGGCCAGCGGACGAGGTCGTCCAGGTCGATGCGGGCGGCGAGTTCGCGGCGGACGTAGTTGCGGGCGTGGTTGGTCGGCTCGCCCGTCTTGTCGTCGCTGCGCAGCCGGTGGTACGTCGCCACCTCGTCGACGTCCGGGAAGAACTCGGCGACTTCGGCGGGCACGGGCACGGTGCCGTGCTCCAGCAGCTCGGTCACCATGCCGGACTGCTGCGCCACGATCGCGTCCACCGAGCCGAGCAGCCGCACGGGGGCGCCCCGGCGGACGTCCGGCTCGATGAACGTGCCCCGTCGCCGGTGACGCGTGATGAGGCCCTCGTCCTCCAACTCCTTCAGCGCCTGCCGCATCGTCAGCACGCTCACGCCGTAGTGCTCCGCCAACTGCTCCTCGGTGGGCAGCCGCAGCGGGTCCTGCGGACGGCGGCCGAGTATCGAGGCACGCAGCGACTGCGACACCTGGTACCAGAGCGGCAGCTTGCGGTTCAGGACGATCGAGTCAGGGGCGAAGGAGGTCACGGGGCCATCCGTACCGGTAGGGGATCTCTACTGCAACCGAACGACCGTCAAATCGTGCGGAAGTGCCGTTCCATGCCCTCCCAGACGTCGTCGTAACGCTGTTGCAGGTGCTCGGCCCCGGCCGCCTGCGGGGTCAGCGTCACCGGCCAGCGGGTCTCGAACATGAACGCCAGCCCGTCGTCGATCTTCTGCGGCTTCAGCTCCGCGGCGCTCGCCTTGTCGAACGTCTCCCGGTCCGGGCCGTGTGCCGACATCATGTTGTGCAGCGAGCCGCCACCGGGCACGAAGCCTTCCGCCTTCGCGTCGTAGGCGCCCTCGACCAGGCCCATGTACTCGCTCATCACGTTCCGGTGGAAGTACGGCGGCCGGAAGGTGTCCTCGCCCACCAGCCAGCGCGGCGCGAAGACCACGAAGTCGACGCCGGCGAGACCGGGAGTGTCGGACGGGGACGTCAGCACCGTGAAGATCGACGGGTCGGGGTGGTCGTAGGAGATGGTGCCGATCACATTGAAACGGCGCAGGTCATAGACGTACGGCACATGGTTGCCGTGCCAGGCGACCACGTCGAGGGGTGAGTGGTCATAGGTGGCCCTCCAGAGGTTTCCGCAGAACTTGTTGACCACCTCCACCGGCCCCTCGCCCTCCTCGTACGCGGCCACCGGGGCCATGAAGTCCCGGGCGTTGGCGAGGCCGTTGGCGCCGATCGGGCCGAGGTCGGGGAGGTGGAAGGGCGCCCCATAGTTCTCGCACACATAGCCCCGGGCAGAGTCATCCAACAGCTCCACACGGAAGCGCACCCCACGTGGGATCAGCGCCACATGTGCCGGCTCCACATGCAGCAACCCGAACTCCGTGTGCAGCAGCAGCCCGCCGCGCTCCGGCACGATCAGCAGCTCGCCGTCGGCGTCGCTGAAGACGCGGTCCATGGACGCGTTGGCGTGATAGAGGTGCACGGCCATGCCGGTGCGCTGGGTCGCGTCGCCGTTGCCGCCCAGCGTCCACAGGCCGGCTAGGAAGTCGGTGCCGGGGGCCGGTGCGGGCAGGGGGTTCCAGCGCAGTCGGTTCGGATCCGGCACGGACTCGGTGAACGGTGCCGTACGGATCGCGCCGTTGTCGGTGCGTGTGAACGCCGGGTGGGCGGCCGACGGATGGATGCGGTACAGCCAGGAGCGACGGTTGTGGGCCCGCGGCTCGGTGAACGCCGTACCGCTCAGCTGCTCCGCGTAGAGACCCAGCGGGGCGCGCTGGGGTGAGTTGCGACCCTCGGGGAGGGCGCCGGGCACCGCCTCCGAGCTGTGCTCGTTGCCGAAACCGGAGAGGTAGGTCAGCCCTTCCGCGGTCTTCCGCGATTCCCCGCTCATGATCGCTCCTTCGCGTCTGATTCCTATGCTTCACCGTAGGATTGCGGTTTCGCAAGCGCAAGAGATCAGCGGAGCCTCCCCTTCGAGTACGACGAGAACCGGACGCGAACCAGACTTCAGGGGGATCCGGCTGTCGGACCGGTGTTCTAGTCTCCCGGGCATGTCATGGACCCGGTCCCCGCTCGCCGCGCTCGCGGTCTGTGTCCTGCTGCTGACCGGAACCACGGGCTGCGACTCCGATGCCGCTCCGGACCAGGGGCAGGAAGCGGCGTCGCCCTCCCCGGTGGGCAAGGTCCTCGACGAGACCGACGACGAGGGGCGGCACTACCGCGAGGTGGACGAGGACCAGGCGCCCGAGGTCGGCATAGAGGTGCAGCCGGACGCGGACGGCGACGACGGGAGCTGGGACGTGCGGCTGGCCGTTCGCAGGTTCCGCTTCTCGCCCGCCGATGCGGGGGATCGGGTGGTCGCCGGGCGCGGGCTCGCGTACCTCTATGTCGACGGGCGTCTCGTCACCAAGCTGCGCACCCCCGAGTACCGCCTCCCGGCCGGTCTCGTCCCGCGCGGCACGCACCAGCTCACCGTGCGGCTGCACGCCGACGACGGCACGGTGTGGGCCGTGGAGGACGGCCCCGTCCAGAGCACGGCGGACATCACGGCATCGGAGTCCGAGCCGACCCTGACGCCGTCGTCGGAGCCGGAGCCGGAGCGGACCCTGACGCCGTCCCCGTCCGCCGCGGCACTGAGTGTGCCGGGTGCCCGTCTCCGTACTGGGGGTCGATGTTCCCCGGACCGAGCCGGAAAGGCATGATGAAGACCGTGCCCCACCCAGAAACGCTTCGCCGGGCGCCCGTGCAGCGGCGCAGCGCCGAACGGCTCACCCGGATCCTCGATGCCTGCGCCGACCTCCTCGACGAGGTCGGCTACGACGACCTGAGCACCCGGGCCGTCGCCCAGCGGGCCGGCGTCCCCATCGGCTCCGTCTACCGGTTCTTCGGCAACAAGCGCCAGATGGCCGACGCCCTCGCCCAGCGCAACCTCGAGCGCTACACCGCCCGCGTCACCGAACGCCTCAAGGGTGCCGGTGACGGAGGCTGGCGGGTGGCGATGGACGCCGTGCTCGACGAGTACCTCGCCATGAAGCGCACCGCGCCCGGCTTCTCCCTCGTCGACTTCGGCAACCAGATCCCCGTCGGCACCCGCGGCGAACCCAACACCCGCGTCGCCGACCGCCTCACCGACCTGCTCTCCGGCTTCCTCGGCCGCGAACCGGACGACGACCTGCGCCGCAGCTTCCTCATCGCCGTCGAAACCGCCGACACCCTGGTCCACCTCGCCTTCCGGGTGTCCCCGGGCGGTGACGACCGGATCATCGAGGAGGCGCGGGAGATGTTGCGGGCCTATCTGGCGCGAGTGCTGGACTGACGGGGCCGCGCTGGCAGGGCTCCGCCACCGGGACTCCGGCCGGCGGCTCGCGAATTTCCGACCTCATTCCCTGTCGGGACTCCCCTCCGTGCATACCGGTCGGTATGCTCGGCCCTGAATCGCGCGCCACCGCCGCCGCCACTCCGGGAGGACCCGTGTCCCGCACCGCACTGCGCATCTGCCCCCTGTGCGAGGCCACCTGCGGCCTGACCCTCACCATCGAGGGGACCGAGGTCACCAGCGCCCGCGGTGACCGCGACGACGTGTTCAGCAAGGGGTTCATCTGCCCGAAGGGCGCCTCCTTCGGGGCCGTCGACGGCGACCCCGACCGGCTGCGCACCCCGCTCGTGCGCAAGGACGGCGAGCTGCGCGAGGCCACCTGGGAGGAGGCCTTCGACGCCGTCGCCGCCGGGATCCGCCCGGTCGTCGAGCGGTACGGGCCGAACTCGGTGGGCGTCGTCCTCGGCAACCCCAACGTGCACACCATGGCCGGCGCGCTCTACCCGCCGGTCCTGCTCGCCGGCCTCGGCACCCGCAGCGTCTTCACCGCCTCCACGGTCGACCAGATGCCCAAGCACGTCTCCAGCGGACTGCTCTACGGCGACGCCCTCGCGATCCCCGTACCGGACCTGGACCACACCGACCATCTGCTCCTGATCGGGGCGAACCCGCTGGAGTCCAACGGCAGCCTGTGCACCGCCCCCGACTTCCCGGGCAAGCTCAAGGCGCTCAAGGCCCGCGGCGGCACCCTCACCGTCATCGACCCGCGCCGCACCCGCACCGCCAAGCTCGCCGACCGGCACATCGCGATCCGGCCCGGCACGGACGCCCTGCTCCTCGCGGCGATGGCGTACACCCTCTTCGACGAGGGCCTCGTGGATCCGGGCGAACTGGCCCCGTACCTCCAAGGGCTCGACGAAATCCCCGACGCCGTACGGGACTTCACCCCCGAAGCCGTCGCCGAGGCCTGCGACGTGGACGCCGGCACGATCCGCGTCCTCGCCCGCGAACTCGCCGCCGCCCCCACCGCCGCCGCCTACGGCCGTATCGGCAGCTGTACCGTCCCGCACGGCACCCTGGCCAGCTGGCTCGTCGACGTCCTGAACATCCTCACCGGCAACCTCGACCGCCCCGGCGGCGCGCTCTTCCCGCAGGCGGCCACCGACAGAACGCCCCGCCCCGCCGGCCCCGGCCGCGGCTTCGCGCTCGGCCGCTGGCACTCCCGGGTGAGCGAACACCCGGAGGCGAAGGGCGAGTTGCCGCTCTCCTCGCTCGCCGAGGAGATCGACACCGGCACGGACGAGGGCGAGCCGATCCGCGCCCTCGTCGCCGTCGCCGCCAACCCCGTCCTGTCCGCCCCCGACGGCGACCGGCTCGACAAGGCCCTGGGCTCGCTCGACTTCATGGTCAGCGTCGACCCGTACCTCAACGAGACCTCGCGCCACGCCCATGTCGTACTGCCGCCGCCACCGCCCTCGCAGAGCCCGCACCACGACTTCGCCTTCAACACCCTCGCCGTGCGCAACCAGGTCCGCTACACCCGCCCCGCCGTCCCGCTGGAGCCCGGCCGGATGGCCGAGACCGAGATCCTGGCCCGGCTCATCCTCGCCGCGACCGGCATGCACGGCGCCGACCCGTCCGCGGTCGACGACCTGGTCATCGGCCAGACCCTCGGCAAGGCCGTCAAGGAGCCCCACTCTCCCGTCCACGGGCGTGACCCGCACGAACTCGCCGCGCTCCTCACCGGCCTCAGCGGCCCCGAGCGGCGGCTCGACATGATGCTGCGCCTCGGCCCCTACGGCGACGGCTTCGGCGTACGACCGGACGGGCTGACCCTGGAGAAGCTGCTCGCGCACCCGCACGGCATCGACCTCGGGCCGCTCGCGTCCCGGCTGCCGCAGCCGCTGAAGACCGTCAGCGGCAAGGTGGAGCTGCTGCCGCGCCCCATCGCCGACGACCTGCCCCGCCTCAGGGCGGCCCTGCGCGAGCGCGCCGACGGGCTCGTCCTGATCGGCCGCCGCCATCTGCGGTCCAACAACAGCTGGATGCACAACATCCCCGCCCTCACCGGCGGCTCCAACCGCTGCACCCTGCACATCCACCCGGAGGACGCCACACGGCTCGGGGTTCGGGACGGGGCGGACGTACGCCTCAAGGGCGCCGGGGGAGAGGTGACCGCCCCCGCCGAGGTCACCGATGTCGTGCGCCCCGGCGTGGTGAGCCTGCCGCACGGCTGGGGCCACGACCGCCCCGGCACCCGGCTCAGCCACGCCGCCGCCGACCCCGGCGCCAACGTCAACCAGCTCCTCGACGGCAGCCTCCTCGACCCGCTGTCGGGCAACGCGGTGCTCAACGGGGTGCCGATCGAAGTGGTCCCGGTGGCCGAAAAGATCACGCCTCTGACCTGAGCAAAGCTCTGACCTGGAGTTTTGCGCTTATTGCTCGCATGTCAACGTCTTGTTAACGCTGTTTGAACGGACCTAACGTCGTCCCACCGCCGGCCCTGGTGGGTCGTTCAAGGGCGAACGTTAGGTATCCACTCATGCTGACCATCCTTGGCTTCGCCATGATCGCGACCTTCCTGGTCCTGATCATGATGAAGAAGATGTCGCCGATCGCGGCGCTCGTGCTGATTCCGGCACTGTTCTGCGTCTTCGTCGGAAAGGGCGCCAAGCTCGGTGACTACGTCATCGAAGGTGTCACCAGCCTCGCCCCCACCGCGGCGATGCTCATGTTCGCGATCGTCTACTTCGGTGTGATGATCGATGTCGGCCTCTTCGATCCGATCGTCCGGGGCATCCTGAAGTTCGCCAAGGCCGACCCGATGCGGATCGTCGTCGGCACGGCGATCCTCGCCGCGATCGTCTCCCTCGACGGCGACGGCTCGACCACCTTCATGATCACCGTCTCGGCGATGTACCCGCTGTACAAGCGCCTGAAGATGAGCCTGGTCGTGATGACCGGTGTGGCCGCGATGGCCAACGGCGTGATGAACACCCTGCCGTGGGGCGGCCCGACCGCCCGCGCCGCCACCGCGCTGAAGGTGGACGCCAGCGAGATCTTCGTCCCGATGATCCCGGCCCTCGCCGTCGGCCTCCTCGCCGTCATCGTCCTCTCGTACTTCCTCGGTCTGCGCGAGCGCAAGCGGCTCGGCGTGCTCACCCTGGACCAGGTCCTGGTGGAGGAGAAGGTCGAGGAGAAGGAGACCGAGACCGTCCTGGTCGGCGCCGGCTCCGGTGCGGGCGGCACGGGCAAGGACGCGGTCGCCACCGGCGGCTCCGGCTCCGGCTCCGGCACCGACGCCGAGGACGACGACGAGGACGAGAAGAAGCGCTTCCAGGTCCTCGACCCGAACCGGCCCACCCTGCGCCCCAAGCTCTACTGGTTCAACGCGTTGCTCACGGTCGCCCTGCTCACCTGCATGATCATGGAGTGGCTGCCGATCCCGGTGCTGTTCCTGCTCGGCGCCGCGCTCGCGCTCACCGTGAACTTCCCGCACATCCCGGACCAGAAGGCCCGCCTCGCCGCCCACGCCGACAACGTCCTCAACGTCTCCGGCATGGTCTTCGCCGCCGCCGTCTTCACCGGCGTCCTCCAGGGCACCGGCATGGTCGACCACATGGCCAAGTGGATGGTGGACGTCATCCCCGAGGGCATGGGCCCGCACATGGCCCTGGTCACCGGCATCCTGAGCCTCCCGCTCACCTACTTCATGTCGAACGACGGCTTCTACTTCGGCGTCCTCCCCGTCCTCGCCGAGGCCGGCGCCGCGCACGGCGTCACCCCGCTGGAGATGGCCCGCGCCTCCCTGGTCGGCCAGCCGCTGCACATGTCGAGCCCGCTGGTCCCGGCCGTGTACGTCCTGGTCGGCATGGCCAAGGTGGAGTTCGGCGATCACACCAAGTTCGTCGTGAAGTGGGCCGCCCTCACATGCCTCGTCATCCTCGGGGCAGGGCTGCTCTTCGGAATCATCTGACCTTTCGACGGAGGATCTCCCCATGGCGCCCGGTGGGAACCGCGGCTGGCTGCTCCGCCTCGTCATCGCCTTCAGCTTCGCGCAGGGGGCGGTGTCGATGGCCCGGCCCGCCGTCTCCTACCGGGCGCTGGCGTTGGGCGCGGACGAGCGCGCGATCGGCGTGATCGCGGGCGTCTACGCCCTGCTCCCGCTCTTCGTCGCCGTCCCGCTGGGCCGCCGCACCGACCACGGGCGCTGTGCCCCGTTGCTGCCCGTAGGCGTCGTGCTGATATCCGGGGGCTGCGCGCTGAGCGGCCTCGCGGACTCGCTGTGGGCGATGGCGGTCTGGAGCGGCGTCATGGGCCTCGGCCACCTCTGCTTCGTGATCGGCGCCCAGTCCCTCGTCGCCCGCCAGTCCGCCCCGCACGAACAGGACCGCAACTTCGGCCACTTCACCATCGGCGCCTCGCTCGGCCAGCTGGTCGGCCCGATCGCCGCCGGCGGGCTGATCGGGGGCCGGGACATGGCGGGGACGAGCGCGGTCGCCCTGCTGGTGGCGGGCGCGGGCGGCGCGGTCGCGCTGACCTCGCTGTGGCGCATAGAGCGCCGTACGACGGCCGAGTCCCGCAAGGAACGGGCCGACCGCGTCCCCGTGCAGCGCATCCTGCGCGCCCGGGGGGTGCCCGCCGGCATCTTCATCAGCCTCGCCGTGCTCTCCGCGACCGACATCCTCACCGCCTACCTCCCGGTGGTCGGCGAGCACCGCGGGATCGCGCCGTCCGTGATCGGCCTGCTGCTCAGCCTGCGCGCGGCGGCCACCATCGCCTGCCGGCTGGTCCTGACGCCCCTGCTGAGGCTGCTCGGCCGGACCCTGCTGCTGACCGTGACCTGTCTGCTGGCGGCCCTGCTCTGTGCGGGGATCGCGCTTCCGGTGCCGGTGTGGGCGCTGGCCCTGATGCTGGCGGTGCTCGGCTTCTGCCTCGGCGTCGGCCAGCCGCTGTCCATGACGACGGTCGTCCAGGCGGCCCCCGACGGCGCCCGCTCCACCGCCCTCGCCCTGCGGCTGACCGGCAACCGGCTCGGGCAGGTCGCGGCGCCGGCCTCGGCGGGCCTGATCGCGGGGCTCGCGGGGGTGGCGGCGCCGTTCGTGATGCTCGGGGCGCTGTTGCTGCTGTCGGCGGGGACGGCGCTGCGGGCGCCGGCGAATGCGGCGGGGGAGTCGAAGAACCCCGGCGAGCGCGGTGAGCGGGGCTGGTCCAGGTCGCGGCTACGGCGAAAGAGTGGAATTTAGCGGAGCGTAGGGCGCTGCGCCCGCGATTCGACGTGCGCATGTGAAAGAGAGTCAGACAAAGCGCGATTTGTACGAAAATCGTCTGACTCGGAGGATTCGCATGCCCACCACGCCTCTTCAACGCCGCGCCGGAATGCGCATCGCCGCCGTCACGGCGCTGACCGCCGCGCTGACCCCGCTCTCCGGCCTGCCGACGGCGGGCGCCGCGCCGATGGCCCCCGGGGACAACGGCACGCTCAAGATCCACACGGCGCCGTGGGACGGGGTCGCACGCACGCCGTACGGTGACGCGATCGACGAGCCGAGGGTCTGCCGCTTCTACCTCGACGCCGCCAACTTCGAGACCATCACGGCCGTCAACTGGAACATCAGGACTCAGCCCGAGGTTCCGAGTGGCGCCACGCTCCGCGGGACCCTCAATCTCGCGGGCGGCATCGGCCACACCGAGGACCTGAACCTGCCCGACGGGCAGTACCGGCTCGCCTGGTCGTTCACGGGCATGACCGGTGCCGAGCGGGAGAAGACGTTCACGGTCGACTGCCGGGCCTCGATGTCGACGCCTTCACCCGGTCCGCAGGGCGGTCCGCCCGCCGGGGGCGGCGGTATCGCGCGCGATGAGGCGTTCACCACGGTCGCCGGCGCGGGTGCCGTGGGCCTGGCCGCGGTGGGCGGGGTGGTGTGGTTCCGGCTCCGTCGTCGCTCGCATGGCGCGTAGGAGGCGGCGAAGGCCCTGGTACCGGAGGCGCGCCTACCGCCTGGCGAGGACGGCCGTACTGGCCGTTCTGCTGGTGGTGGTCGGCATCCGGATGAGCGAGCGGAGGGAGCCGCCCGCCGGAGCGGTCGTGTCGGCTCCCGGCTCCCCCGAAGCCTCCGATGTCCGTGCCGGCGTCACCGCGTC
>CBFGZZ010000148.1:0-19980 GCA_965653385.1 uncultured Streptomyces sp.
CCGGGGGAAGGGCCGTCCGGCCGCGTCCGGCGTCCGGCGGTGCGCCGGGGGCCCCGCTTCGGGGTGCGGCGCCGGGCCAGGAGGGGGGCTGTACGCCGTACGGGTCGGCGATCCGGCCCGGGGGCGTGGCGGTGCCGTTGCCGGAGCCGTACGGCTGTTGCGCCGCGCCGTTGGCCAGGGCGGCGGGGCCGTCCTCGGGGGCCGGGCGGGAGCCGGGCAAAGCGGCGCGTGCGTTCTGTGTCTCCTGCACCCGGGCCGCGGCTCGGGCACCAGCCCGGTACGCGGCGATGGCACCGGCCCGCGCGGCCCTGATGTCCCCGCCGGTTTCCGGGGCGCCGCGCGGGGCTGCCCCACCCGGCGCCTCGGTTCCGGTACCCGCTTCGGCCGCGGGCACCGGCAGCGCTCCGGCCGCACGTGCCTCGATGGCGGCACGCCGGGCGGCCTCGGGGTCGGCGCCGGCCGCTCCGGGTCCGCCGATCGCCGGCTCACCCGCGCGCGGACCGGGAGGCACGACTGCCCCCGCACCGCCAGGGCCGCCACCGAACGTCCTCGACGCGTCGCCCTCGCTCCCGTCCGAGTCACCGTCCTCGGCCGGCACCGGGTCATACCCGCACAGCGCCTCCTCCGCGGCCCCCACCGCGAGCCCGGTGAGCATCACCCGGCCGTCGTCGCAGACGAGCACCGTGCGGGCGGTGATGTTCCGGTGGACCCAGCCGTGCGCGTGCAGCACCCGCAGCGCCATGAGGACGTCGGAGGCGACCTCGGCCGCGCGATACGGCGTCAGCGGTTTCTCGGCGAGCAGTGCGGCCAGCGGGCGCGCGGCCACGAACTCACTCACTATCCACAAGGAACCGCCCTCGGCGAAGACGTCGAAGACCTGGTCCAGCCGTGGATGGTCGGGGATCCGCGCCGCGGCCTGCGCCGCCTCGACCGCCCGCCGCACGGCGGGGTCGCTGGGCCGGCGCGTACTCGCCCGGGACGAGGAACGCCGCCCCGCCCCGCGCTCCCGCGTCTCCCGTGCCATGAACCCGTCGGGCAGCCCCTCGGCGTCCAGCACCTCCGCCTCGACGACCTCCGGCAACGGCACCTGCCGGACCAGGACTTCCTGCCCGCTGTAGGTGTCGAAGGCGCGGGTCTCGGTGAGTTCGTACTCGTCGGAGGGCGGCAGCGGCAGGCGGTAGCGGTCGGCGAGCACCCGACCCGCATAGTCGTCCACGTTGCCTCCCCCGGCCGCCCGGTTGGTCAATTCCGTTCGCCTTGCGTCCCGTTCCGGACGCACGACCAAATGCGTACGGTCCGCAAGCATTCACGATACGTGCCGGAGGCAACTCGCAAAGCGGGGTTGCCGGATCTCACGGCCCGATCCCGGCCCTCGCGAGCCCAAACCGAATTCCGCTCACTTCACGACTTCGGCTTGAACGATTCCGTCAGCGTCTTCCAGGTGTCCTTGCGCAGCTCACTGTCCCAATTCGAAGCTTTCGCCGTGTACATCAGCGCATGCCCGAGATGGTCGTTCACCACGAACCCACGGTCGATCGTGCGGTACTTCGTGCCGCCCTCGACATAGGTGAACTCCCAGTCGGCCGTGTTCCAACCGCGATAGTCCACCTCCTCTATACGGATCCGCTTGTACTGCGAGCGGACCATGCCCCGCTCCTGGTTCTTCCAGTCCGTCACCGGGTCACCCTTCGGCGTGGACGTCCAGGCGACGAGCAGCCTCTGCCCGTCGGGCCCGGTGAACCGGTCGCCCGCCGACCCCGAGGACTGGAACTCCCACCCCTCGGGCAGCCCGATCGAGTACCCCTGGTCCCCCTCGTGGGTCGACGCGACCTTGCTGTCGCCCCCGGACCCGGCCTCGGCACCGCTCCCGCCGGTCGCGCTCGCGTCGGCGCTCGGCGTCTTCCCGGTCTCCGCCGCGCCGGATCCCGACCCGGTCGTCGCGGACGCCGATTTCTCTCCGTCCGCCCGCGTGCCGCCGTTCTCGTCCGTCTTGGTGTCGGCACTGGCGCTCGCCTTGGCGGACGCCTTGCCCCCGCCGTTCGCCGATGAATTCGAGTCGCCGTCGTCGCCGAGCGTGAGGGCAAGCACCACGCCGAGCACGACCAGCGCCACGGCCACCGCGATGACCACCAGCGTCCGCTTCGGCACCACATCGGTGAGCGGCGCCCTCGGCACCGGCCGCGGCGGCAGATCCGGTGGCGTCATCACGGGCCACCCGGAACTCCGGCCCCCGCTCTGCCCCTTCACCGACTCCGCATCCCGCTCCCCGGCCCCGCCACCAGTACCGGCCCCGGACCCGGAAGAGTCGCCAGTACTGGCACCGGCACCTGAACCGCCAGCAGCCCCCGCCGCCGCGGCCCCGGTAGCCCGACCCGAAGCCGAACCCCCGGCCTTCGACGACGCCCCGGCCCCGCCCACTCCCGTGGACGCCGCACCGGACTCCGAAACGGCCGTCTCACCCCCGGACTTGGTACGAGCCGCGGCCGCCCCGGCCCCGGCACCCGCCGCGGCCTTCCGCACGGAACGCAGCGCCCCGCGCAACCGCTCCCCGGCCTCCTCGCCCCGCTTGCTCACGGACCCGGAACTCGAACGGCCCTTGCCCTCGGGTGTGCCGGGCTGCGGCGGCAACGGCACGACCTTCGTCGCGTCCGCCGGCTCCGGCTCGGCCTTGGGCGCGGGCGCGTGGATGACGGCGTTGAGCATCGCCCGCGCACCGGCGTCGTCGAGCCGCTTCTCGGGGTCCTTGGTGAGCAGCCCGTAGATGACGTCCTTCAGCGGTCCCGCGTTCTTCGGTTCCTCCAACGGCTCGGTCATCACCGCGGTGAGCGTGGCGATGGCGGATCCCTTGTCGTACGGCGGGGTGCCCTCGACCGACGCGTACAACAACCCGCCCAGCGACCACAGGTCGGCTGCGGGGCCCGGCTTGTGACCGCGGGCCCGCTCCGGGGAGATGTAGGAGGGCGCGCCGACGAGCATGCCGGTCGAGGTGATGGAGGGGTCGCCCTCGACCTGGGCGATACCGAAGTCGGTGAGCACGACCCGGTCGGTGTCGGACTCCAGCAGGACGTTCGACGGCTTCACATCACGGTGCAGGATGCCCTCGCGGTGCGCGGACCGCAGCACGTCGAGCACGGCGAGGCCCACCTCGGCCGCCCGCTTGGGTTCCAGGAGGCCGTCCTCGCGGATGACCTCGGCGAGCGACTTGCCCTCGACGAGTTCCATCACGATCCACGGCCGGTCGTCCTCGTCGACCACGTCGAACACCGTCACGGCACTGTTGTTGCGGATCCGCGCGATCGCCTTCGCCTCACGCAGGGTGCGCGTGATCAGCCGCCGCTTCTCCTCCTCGTCGATGTTCGACGGGAACCGCAGCTCCTTGACGGCGACGGTCCGTCCGAGAGTCTCGTCGACGGCACGCCACACCGTGCCCATGCCGCCCCTGCCGAGCACTCCGCCCAGCCGGTACCGCCCCGCGAGGAGACGCTCGCGGTCGTCCTGACGAGTGTCCTGACGAGATGTCCCCGCCCGCTCCGCCTCCGACATGCGTCCCCTCATACAACCCGCCCTGACAGAGCCTCCATTGTCTCTCACCCGACAAGTGCCCGACGCCCAGGGTGCCCATGGCCCCGCCACCCGGCCGCACGGCGCACGCCCTCATGGCAGGACGCACCCGAGGCCCGGTGAATCGCGTGTTCCGCTTGACCGGCATGATGAGCCGCGACAAGGGAAGGAACCCGCATGGCACGACCGGCGATGCCCCTGCTCCGGACACTGGTGGCCCTGCCCGTGGCCCTGACGCTTCTCGGCCTGGTGGCCCCGGCACTCCTCGGTCTGTCCTCCACCCCCTCCTCGACCCGCACCGCCTCGTCGTCCGCCACGGCACAGGCGACGGACTCCCTGCTGCCACGGCTGCTCACCCGGGGCAAGGCCCCCGCCGCGGCCCTGCTGGCCCGCGAGCCGACCGGTACCCATTACGCCGACGCCGGCCAGGGCATCGCCCGCGCCGACCACTTCCGCGCCGGCAGCATCACCAAGTCCTTCATCGCGACGGTCGTCCTGCAACTGGCCGCCGAGCGACGGCTGTCGCTCTCCGACCCGGTGGAGCGGTACCTGCCGGGCCTGGTGCGCGGGGCGGGCGACGACGGGCGCGCGCTGACCCTTCGTGCCCTGCTGACCCACACCAGCGGCCTGTACGACTACACCGCCGCGACCGGGGGCGCCGTCCCCCTCACACCGCTTCAGGCCGTGCGCATCGCGCTCACCCACCCCTCTGCCGAACCCGGCACCTTCTCCTACTCGAACACCAACTACGTCCTGCTCGGCCTGGTCGTCGAGCACGTCACCGGCCGCTCCTACGCCACCGAGACCGAGCGCCGCGTCATCGCTCCGCTGGGTCTGACCGGCACCTCCTTCCCCGGCTCCCGCACCTCTCTGCCCGCTCCGCACGGCCGCGCCTACGCCACCGACGGGACCGATGTCACCGAACTCGACCCGCGGGTGGCCGGCGCCTCGGGCGAGCTGGTGACCACGCTCGCCGACCTCGACCGCTTCTACGCCGCGCTGCTCGGCGGCCGACTGCTGCCCCCGCGCTGGCTGCGCGAGATGCTCGACACCCGTGCCGCACATGGCTCGTACGGCATGGGGCTCTTTCCCCTGAAACTGCCCTGCGGCACCGTCGTCTGGGGGCACAACGGGCGCATCTCCGGCAGCTACGTGCGCTCCGCGGCCACCGTCGGCGGTCGTCGTGTCCTGACCTTCCGGGTGAACACGACGGCGATAGCGGATCCCGGTCTCGAACCCCGGCTGCTCGCCGCCGAGTTCTGCCCTCGCACCATGTAGAACGGCCGGGGTTCGAGCGGAGATCCCAACTTCCGCCACCCGTTCGAGTGACGTTCCCGTGGGAGCCCTACAGCGGCACGATGTCCGGCGCCCCCAACCGCGCCGCGTCCGCCGTCAGGTCGTCCGGCTGCCGCTGCGACTCCCGCTCGGCCTCCACCCGCTTCTCGTAGTGCTGGATCTCGCGCTCGATGTGGTCCTTGTCCCAGCCCAGCACCGGCGCCATCAGCTCGGCCGCCTCACGCGCGCACCGCGTCCCCCGGTCGAACGTCTCGATGGAGATGCGCGTACGCCGCGTCAGCACGTCGTCCAGGTGCCGTGCCCCCTCGTGCGAGGCGGCGTAGACGATCTCGGCGCGCAGATAGTCGTCGGCGGACTGCAGGGGCTCGCCCAGCGTGGGGTCGGCGGCGATGAGTTCGAGCAGCTCCTCGGCGAGCGAGCCGTACCGGTTCAACAGGTGCTCCACGCGCACCACATGAATGCCCGTCCGAGCCGCGATCCGCGCACGCGCGTTCCACAGCGCCCGATATCCCTCCGCGCCCAGCAGCGGAATGTCTTCCGTGACGCACTCGGCCACACGCATGTCGAGCCCGTGCACCGCCGCGTCCACCGCGTCCTTGGCCATCACCCGGTACGTCGTGTACTTGCCCCCCGCCACGACGACGAGCCCGGGCACGGGGTGGGCCACGGTGTGCTCGCGCGACAGCTTGCTGGTGGCGTCCGACTCGCCGGCGAGCAGTGGCCGCAGGCCCGCGTACACGCCCTCCACGTCGTCGCGGGTCAGCGGCACCGCGAGCACCGAGTTCACGTGTTCCAGCAGGTAGTCGATGTCCGCGCTGGACGCGGCCGGGTGCGCCTTGTCGAGGTCCCAGTCGGTGTCGGTGGTGCCGACGATCCAGTGCCGGCCCCAGGGGATGACGAACAGCACCGACTTCTCGGTGCGCAGGATCAGCCCTGTCGTGGAGTGGATGCGGTCCTTGGGTACGACCAGGTGAATGCCCTTGGAGGCGCGCACATGGAACTGTCCGCGCTCCCCCACCATCGACTGGGTGTCGTCGGTCCACACACCGGTGGCGTTGACGATCTGCTTGGCGCGGATCTCGTACTCCCCACCCGCCTCGACGTCCTGCACCCGGGCGCCGACGACCCGCTCGCCCTCGCGCAGGAACCCGGTCACGCGCGCGCGGTTGGCGACCTTCGCCCCGTAGGCCGCCGCCGTGCGCACGAGGGTGGCCACATAGCGGGCGTCGTCCATCTGGGCGTCGTAGTACTGAAGCGCGCCGACCAGTGCGTCCTTCTTCAGCGCGGGGGCGATGCGCAGCGCGTGACGGCGGCTCAGGTGCCGGTGCAGGGGCATGCCCCTGCCGTGGCCGCGGGCCATCGACATGACGTCGTAGAGCAGGACGCCGGAGCCGGCGTACAGGCGCTCCCAGCCCTTGTACTGGAGCGGGTAGAGGAAGGGGACCGGTTTCACCAGGTGCGGGGCCAGCCGCGAGACCAGCAGTCCGCGTTCCTTCAACGCCTCGCGCACGAGGGCGAAATCGAGCATCTCCAGATAGCGCAGGCCGCCGTGGATCAGCTTGCTGGACCTGCTGGAGGTGCCCGACGCCCAGTCACGGGCCTCGACCAGGCCGGTGGACAGTCCCCGGGTCGCCGCGTCGAGGGCGGTGCCCGCGCCCACGACGCCGGCGCCCACGACCAGTAGGTCCAGCTCGCGCTCGGCCATTGCTGCGAGTGACTCGGCGCGCTCCGCCGGCCCCAGTGTCGCTGTCCTCACCGCTGCCTCCCGCTCATCGGTCGCGTAGGCCGCACCCGTCGGGCGAAGCCCGCTTCGTACCCCCCATGCCCAAAATTCTGACCGGGTTGCCCGAGTTCAGCCACCACGCGCCCCCAGCCTGTGGACAACACTCCTGGAAACGCGATCATTCAATGCAGCAAATCGGTCATATTTACTCCTAGTCTGACATTGCGCTCCCTCGATCTGTCCACAGGGCTTGCGCACCTGCTCCACTTCGGTTACTGGGAAGGACGGCCAACGCCATGCCCGCAGATCTCGCCGTCATCGGACTCGGCCCGTACGGCCTGCCGCTGGCCAAGGCCGCCGTCGCGGCCGGCATCCCCACGCTCGGTTACCGGACCGGGCCCGAGGCCGCCTCCCTCAGCCCCGCGGAACTGCGCCGGATGCTCTCGGGGGGCTTCCGGCACGCCACCAGCCCCGCCGAGCTCGGCCGCGTACGCACCGCCGTCATCTGCGCGCCCACCCCGCCCGGCGCGGACGGCGGGCTCGACCTCAGCCAGGTGGAGGCGGCCGCCCGCACGCTGGCCGAACGGATGCGGCCGCACACCACCGTGATCCTGGAGTCCCCCGTCCCCCCGGGCACCACTGAGAACGTTCTGCGTCCACTCCTCGAAGAGGGCTCGGGCATGCGCGCCGGCCGCGACTTCCACCTGGCCTACTCCCCCAGCCGCGTCGACCCCGGCAACCACCACTTCACCCCCGCCAACACCCCCAAGGTGATCGGCGGCCTCACGTCCGCGTGCACCGAGTCGGCCGCCGCCTTCTACGGCCGTCTCACCGACAAGGTGGTACGCGCGCGTGGCCCGCGCGAGGCGGAGACCGTGCAGGTCCTGGAGACCAACTTCCGGCACGTCAACATCGCCCTCGTCAACGAAATGGCCGTCCTCTGCCACGACTTGGGCGTCGACCTGTGGGACGTCATCCGCTGCGCCGAGACCAAGCCGTTCGGCTTCCAGGCCTTCCGCCCCGGCCCCGGCGTCGGCGGCCACGCCGTCCCGCAGGACCTCACCGCCCACGCGGGCCGCACCCTGCGCATGGTCGAACTGGCCCAGCAGGTCAACAGCCAGATGCCCCAGTACGTCGTCCAGCGCGCCGCCGCCCTCCTCAACGAACACGGCAAGTCCGTGCGCGCCGCCCGCATCCTCCTCCTCGGCGTCACCTACAAGCCCGACCTCGCCGACCAGCAGTCCACCCCCGCCGAGGAGGTCGCGGTCCGCCTGATGCGGCTCGGCGCCTCCATCAGCTACCACGACCCGCACATCCCGTCGTGGAACGTCCTCGACCGCCCGGTCCCCCGCGCGGACTCCCTCTATGAGGCCGCCGCCGACGCCGACCTGACGATCCTGCTCCAGCAGCATCGCCGGTACGACCTTCAGGGGCTGTCCGTGAAGGCACAGCTGCTGCTGGACACACGGGGGGCTACGCCCACGGGGGCGGCGCATCGGTTGTGACGGGGGCGCGTGGGGGCGGCTGTGCCTCCGAGGCTGGTGGCGTACGATCCGCCGGCTTCGGTACCGTACAAAAGGTGGAGCCCACCGCAGCGAGCACTGCGGCAGGCTCCAGGATGGTTCACGGAGTGCCCGCCCCTAATGTCCATAGGGGCGGTCGCTCACCGGCACTGTGCCGCCGGACGGCGGATCCAGTACCGTACAAAGAAGTGGAGCCCACCGCAGAGGGCATCTGCGGCAGGCTCCAGGATGGTTCACGGAGTGCCCGCCCCTAGTGTCTGTAGGGGCGGTCGCTCACCAACCGAAAGTCCGCAAGATCCACCTCCTCCGGCACTTCACCATCCGCAGACGGATCCGGTCCCAGCGAGTGGGCTTGCGGTGACGTCCCATGGACGCCCCCTTCCATGACGCCACCCAGAGGCCCGGTGGGCGGTTCATTGGAGTTCGGGCCGGGCCCCGAGGGCGGGGTCCGGAACGATGTCCTTGGAAGGGGGCGCCCCAGACAACTGGGTCGCCGACCTGGACAGTACCGACTCCCCACGCCCGTTCAGCCCACATTCGCCCCAAACGCAACCACGCGCCCCCTCCCCCACAACACGCCCCCACCCAGCCCCACTTGGGCACTCCCGGCTACTCCCGGGCACGCGAAAGGGCCGGTCACCCCGCCCGGGGCGACCGGCCCTTCCTGACGTATCGGCCGTAGCCGTACCAGGTTCCGTACCGGCTACCGCATGTGCTGCGAGTCCGCCACCGTCACCTCGACGCGCTGGAACTCCTTGAGCTCGCTGTACCCGGTCGTGGCCATGGCCCGCCGCAGCGCGCCGAAGAAGTTCATCGAGCCGTCGGGGGTGTGCGACGGGCCCGTCAGCACCTCCTCGATGGTGCCGACCGTGCCCAGACCGACCTTCTTGCCGCGCGGCAGCTCCTCGTTGACGGCCTCCATGCCCCAGTGGTGGCCCTTGCCCGGCGCGTCCGTGGCGCGGGCGAGCGGGGAGCCCATCATCACGGCGTCGGCGCCGCAGGCGATGGCCTTGGGCAGGTCGCCGGACCAGCCGACGCCGCCGTCCGCGATCACGTGGACGTACCGGCCGCCGGACTCGTCCATGTAGTCCCGGCGGGCCGCCGCGACGTCCGCGACCGCGGTGGCCATCGGGACGCGGATGCCGAGGACGTTGCGCGTGGTGTGCGCGGCGCCGCCGCCGAAGCCGACCAGGACGCCGGCCGCGCCGGTGCGCATCAGGTGCAGGGCCGCGGTGTACGTGGCACAGCCGCCGACGATCACCGGGACGTCGAGCTCGTAGATGAACTGCTTCAGGTTCAGCGGCTCGGCCGCACCGGAGACGTGCTCCGCCGAGACCGTCGTACCGCGGATGACGAAGATGTCCACGCCGGCGTCGACGACCGCCTTGGAGAACTGGGCCGTGCGCTGCGGGGAGAGCGCGGCGGCCGTGACCACGCCCGAGTCGCGCACCTCCTTGATGCGCTGACCGATCAGCTCCTCCTTGATGGGAGCGGCGTAGATCTCCTGGAGGCGGCGCGTGGCGGCTTCCGTGGGCAGCTCGGCGATCTCGTCCAGGAGCGGCTGCGGGTCCTCGTAGCGCGTCCACAGGCCTTCGAGGTTCAGCACGCCGAGGCCGCCGAGCTCGCCGATGCGGATCGCGGTGGCCGGGGAGACGACCGAGTCCATGGGGGCGGCCAGGAAGGGCAGCTCGAAGCGGTAGGCGTCGATCTGCCAGGCGATCGAGACCTCCTTCGGGTCCCGCGTACGGCGGCTGGGGACGACGGCGATGTCGTCGAAGGCGTACGCCCGGCGGCCGCGCTTGCCGCGCCCGATCTCGATCTCAGTCACGATGTGTGGCCTTTCCCTGATGCGTTTCAGCGTCTTCCAGTATCGCCGACGGGCACGACAGGGGCGGCCCCGGTTCACCCGGGACCGCCCTCGATCAAGCCTCACGCGCGCGTAGGCGTCACTTACGGCTGTAGTTCGGCGCCTCGACCGTCATCTGGATGTCGTGCGGGTGGCTCTCCTTGAGGCCCGCGGAGGTGATCCGCACGAAGCGGCCCTTGGTCTCCATCTCCTCGATGGTCGCCGCGCCCACGTAGCCCATGGTCTGCCGCAGCCCGCCGACGAGCTGGTGCAGCACGTTGGCCAGCGGGCCGCGGTAGGGAACCTGGCCCTCGATGCCCTCGGGCACGAGCTTGTCGTCGGAGGCGACCTCGGCCTGGAAGTAGCGGTCCTTGGAGTACGACCGGCCCTGGCCCCGGGACTGCATGGCACCGAGCGAGCCCATGCCGCGGTACGACTTGAACTGCTTGCCGTTGATGAACAGCAGCTCGCCCGGGGACTCCTCGCAGCCCGCGAGCAGCGAGCCCAGCATCACGGTGTCGGCGCCGGCGGCGAGCGCCTTGCCGATGTCGCCGGAGTACTGCAGACCGCCGTCGCCGATCAGCGGGATGCCCGCGGGGCGGGCGGCGAGGGAGGCCTCGTAGATGGCGGTGACCTGCGGGACGCCGATGCCGGCGACGACACGGGTCGTACAGATGGAGCCGGGGCCCACGCCCACCTTGATGCCGTCTACACCGGCGTCGATCAGCGCCTGGGCGCCGTCGCGGGTGGCGACGTTGCCGCCGATCACGTCCACGCCGACGCTGGACTTGATCTTCGACATCCAGCTGAGGGCGTTGCTGTTGTGGCCGTGCGAGGTGTCGACGACCAGGAAGTCCACACCGGCCTCGGCGAGCGCCTGGGCACGCTCCAGGGCCTCGGGGCTGGCGCCGACGGCGGCGCCGACGAGGAGGCGGCCCTCGGAGTCCTTGGCGGCGTTGGGGTACTTCTCCGCCTTGACGAAGTCCTTGACGGTGATCAGGCCCTTGAGGACACCGGCGTCGTCGACGAGCGGAAGCTTCTCGATCTTGTGCTTGCGCAGCAGGTCCATGGCGTCCGTGCCGGAGATGCCGACCTGGCCGGTGACGAGCGGCATCGGGGTCATGACCTCGCGCACCTGACGGCTGCGGTCCGACTCGAAGGCCATGTCACGGTTGGTGACGATGCCGAGGAGCTTGCCGGCCGGGTCGGTGACGGGGACGCCGCTGATGCGGAACTTGGCGCACAGGGCGTCGGCCTCGGCGAGGGTCGCCTCCGGGTGCACCGTGATGGGGTCGGTGACCATGCCGGACTCGGACCGCTTCACCAGGTCGACCTGGTTGACCTGGTCCTCGACGGACAGGTTGCGGTGCAGCACGCCGACACCGCCGAGGCGGGCCATCGCGATGGCCATGCGGGACTCGGTCACCTTGTCCATGGCCGCCGAGAGCAGCGGGATGTTCACCCGGACGTTGCGGGAGATGCGGGACGAGGTGTCGACCGCGTTGGGGAGCACCTCGGATGCACCCGGCAGCAGCAGCACGTCGTCGTAGGTCAGCCCGAGTGTCGCGAATTTACCGGGCACTCCGTCGACGTTCGCAGTCATGACACCTTCCCCAAATGGCCTTGATCGGTGCGGATGTCCATGCTAACGGGAAGCAGAGCTGGCAAATTCCATGGTTCGGGCCTGCTCCGGGCTTCGTATGTTCGTACGGAATCGGCGCGACGCCCGTTCAGGAGCGCCGCCTACTGCTCGGCCAGCGCCCGCAGCCTGCTCAAAGCGCGGTGCTGGGCCACCCGGACCGCGCCGGGTGACATTCCCAACATCTGACCCGTCTCCTCCGCGGTCAAGCCCACCGCGATCCTCAGCAGCAGCAGCTCCCGCTGGTTCTCAGGCAGGTTGGCCAGCAGTTTCTTGGCCCACTCGGCGTCGCTACTGAGCAGCGCCCGCTCCTCCGGGCCCAGCGAGTCGTCCGGGCGCTCGGGCATCTCGTCCGAGGGAACCGCCGTGGACCCCGGGTGCCGCATCGCCGCCCGCTGGAGGTCGGCCACCTTGTGCGCGGCGATGGCGAAGACGAACGCCTCGAAAGGACGGCCGGTGTCCTTGTAGCGCGGCAGCGCGAGGAGCACGGCGACGCAGACCTCCTGGGCGAGGTCCTCGACGAAGTGGCGGGCGTCACCCGGCAGACGGGACAGCCGGGTGCGGCAGTAGCGCAGGGCCAGGGGGTGGACATGCGCGAGCAGATCATGCGTGGCCTGCTCGTCTCCGTCGACGGCGCGATGGACGAGTGCACCGATCGCCCCTGCGGCGTTGGCCGCCTCGTCGTCGCGCATCGGTCCATGGTGCCTTGTGGCCGTATGGTCCGTGGCATCGCGCCCGATGTTGTGCACCGAAGCGTTATGAGCAGGTGCGCCGGCACTCATCCCCTGCGCCCTCCCCTTCCGCTCGACCGACTCGTCCCCGAGAGACTCCACACCTCAAGGATGCGGCATCCGCCGCGAAACGAGCAGCGGGCGCCGACAGAGCTACTCGGCCGGCCTGGCGCCCGCGCCCCTTCAGGGGCGCGGGGCTGCATCGACATGCGGCTACCGCCGCGTGGGCGCGACCAGCCACGACGCACCCGCATCCGCCATACGACACAACGCGGCACCCTTGGTGAGGCGGTTAACGAACCAGACCCCACCGGAAGCCGAGAGCCACGGCATGCGCCCGGTCCGACGCACCCAGCTTCTTGAACAACCGCCGGGCATGCGTCTTCACGGTGTCCTCGGACAGGAACAGCTCGCGCCCGATCTCCGCGTTGGAACGACCGTGGCTCATCCCCTCGAGCACCTGGATCTCACGCGCGGTGAGCGTGGGCGCGGCGCCCATCTCCGCGGAGCGCAGCCGCCGCGGCGCGAGCCGCCACGTCGGGTCGGCCAGCGCCTGCGTCACCGTGGCCCGCAACTCCGCGCGCGAGGCGTCCTTGTGCAGATAGCCGCGGGCACCGGCGGCGACCGCGAGGGCCACGCCGTCCAGGTCCTCGGCGACGGTGAGCATGATGATGCGCGCACCGGGGTCGGCGGACAGCAGCCGCCGCACGGTCTCGACGCCGCCCAGACCGGGCATGCGTACGTCCATCAGAATCAGGTCCGAGCGGTCGGCGCCCCAGCGGCGGAGGACTTCCTCGCCGTTGGCCGCCGTCGTCACGCGCTCGACGCCGGGCACGGTCGCGACCGCGCGGCGGAGCGCCTCTCGGGCAAGCGGGGAGTCGTCGCAGACGAGGACGGATGTCATGGCCGCCCTCCGCAGCTGATGCACGTCACCTTGAGCCTCCAGGCTGGTACGAAATCGTCACCTGTGCGGTCGACCGTCTCGGACGCCTGCCCGAGCCCTTGTTCCTTCAACCGCCTCCGCCCTCTCAACGACGGTCACTCGAAAGAGTTACGGGGGCATGTGCCGCCTTCGGCACTCTACGTGAGGGGGCGGACACGGGGCAGACATGCACGACGGACCCTCAATCTTTCATCACAACCCATGCCCCATTCAGCCCTTTTTCTTCCTGTTTACAGGCGTTTGGGGCTAGATTCGCAATGAGTCATATTTTCATCTTCTTAGATCGTAGATGTACGGTCGTAGACACCGTATCCGCCCAGAACGGCTACAAGGGGTCACGCAATGGCAGATTTCTCCCGCCTTCCCGGACCGAACGCGGACCTGTGGGACTGGCAGCTGCTGGCTGCTTGTCGCGGGGTGGACAGCTCGCTCTTCTTCCATCCGGAGGGCGAGCGCGGTGCGGCCCGGAGCGCTCGAGAGAACTCGGCCAAGGAGGTCTGCATGAGGTGCCCGGTCCGCGCGCAGTGTGCGGCGCATGCGCTGGCGGTGCGCGAACCGTACGGCGTCTGGGGCGGCTTGACCGAGGACGAGCGCGAGGAGCTCATGGGGCGGGCGCGCAACCGGCTGGTGTCGGCAGCGTCGACGGCCAGCGGGGAGGCTGGCCCGCACACCTGAAGGAACGTTTCTGCACACAAGGGCACGCGTACGCGTGCCCTTCTCTCTGCGCAGAGGGCTCCCTCTCTTCGCCGAGGGCTCCCTCTCTCTTCGCCGAGGGCTCCCTCTCTCTTCGCCCGGGCCCCGCTAGCGGGCGGCGGCCCGCGCCAGCTGGTCGAGCGTCGCCGCGACGGCCGGCACCTGCGCCAGGTCGGGCAGCGTGAGCGCCACGATCTCCCGCCGGACCGCCGGTTCCAGCGTCACCATGCGCACCCCTCGCGGCCGTACGGACTCGACGGCGAGCTGGGGCAGGACGGCCACGCCCAGGCCGGCGCCCACCAGGCCCACCACCGCCGGGTAGTCGTCGGTGGCGAAGTCGATGCGGGGCGTGAAGCCGGCGCTCGCGCACACCTCGATCAACTGTCCCCGGCAGCGCGGGCATCCGGCGATCCACGGCTCGGCGGCGAGCTCGCCGATGGCGACGGGCCCGGTGGAGGCGGTGCGCGCGAGGCGGTGCCGTTCGGGGACGAGCCCTACGAGACGGTCCGTCAGCAGGGGGCGTACGACCAGGTCGTCCCACTCCTCGGCACCCGCGGCACCCTCGTACCGGAAGGCGAGGGCCACGTCGCAGTCGCCCTCGCGCAGCAGCTCGACGGAGTTCGGCGGCTCGGCCTCCTCCAGGGAGACCCTGGTGCCGGGGTGGGCGGCGCGCAGGGCGGCCAGGGCGGTCGGGACGAGAGTGGAGCTGCCGCTGGGGAAGGAGACGAGGCGGACGCGGCCGGCGCGCAGTCCGGCGATGGCGGCGACCTCCTCCTCGGCGGCGGTGAGTCCGGCCAGGATCCCGGCGGCGTGCCGCACCAGGGCCTCTCCGGCCTGGGTCAGCCGCATCTCGCGTCCGCTGCGGATCAGCAGCGGCGTGCCGACGGACGTCTCCAGGGCCTTCATCTGCTGACTGACGGCGGGCTGGGTGCAGCCCAGTTCGCGTCCGGCCGCGGAGAAGGAACCGGTGGCGGCGACGGCACGCAGGACGCGGAGGTGACGGGCTTCGAGCACGGACCGAGCATAAGTGAGCCTTGGGGAGATCACCGAATAATGCGTCGACACTTTGGCCATCCCTCGCCTACCTTGCCCTCATGAAGCTTCTCTCTGTGAACCTGGGCCGCGCGAAGCCCGTGCCGGGCACGGATGACACCGAGGCCGTGACCGGCATCGACAAGCGGCCGGTGACCGGGCCGGTGCGGGTCGCGGCGCCAGGGCCCAAGGGCATCGGAGGCAGCGGGCTGGCCGGGGACGCGGTGTGCAAGAGGGAGCACCACGGCGGCGACGACCAGGCCGTGTACGCGGTGGCGCGTGAGGACCTCGACGCGTGGGAGCGCGAACTGGGTCGGTCGCTGGCGAACGGCGGCTTCGGCGAGAACCTCACGACGTCCGGCCTGGACGTGTCGGGTGCGCTGATCGGCGAGCGCTGGCGGATCGGATCCGGGGTGGTGCTGGAGGTGACGTGCGGGCGGATTCCCTGCCTGACCTTCCAGGGCCATATGGGTGAGAAGCAGTGGGTGAAGCGGTTCACCGCGAAGGCGGCGCCGGGTGCGTATCTGCGGGTGATCGAGCCGGGCGAGATCCGGGCGGGTGACGCGATGGAGATCATCCACCGCCCGGACCACGACGTGACGGTGGCGCTCCAGTTCCGGGCGGTCACGACCGAGCGGAAGCTGCTGCCGAGGCTGCTGGCGGCCGGGGAGGCGCTGCATCCGGAGTTGCTGGAGCAGGCGCGGAAGTACGTGGCGAAGTAAAGGTCCTGACGGAGCCCCGGCCGGGGCAGGTCTCTCTCTCCCCCCCGGCGGCCGCCCGCCGGCCTCGCGCAAAGGGCGGTTGTGGGATGCCGGTCGGGCAGGTGCCGCACGGCTCCTAGGGGGAAACCCCGTACGGACGGCCCGGGTTGACTCCGGGGTGGCCGGGGGACGACCCGGATGTTCGGTGGGCGGCGATCAAGGACGCTCGAAGCATGTCTCGCTTCAAGCGCGTCCTCATCGTCGTGGGTTCCGTCGTCACGGTCGCCGCGATGGCGGTCGGCGGCCTGTTCGCCTGGCTGTGGACCGGCGCCGACGTCAGCACGGTGGGCAAGGCCTCGTTCGACAACCCACTGGCGATACCGCCCCTGGCCGAGTCCACCGTCGACAAGGACGGCACCCGCGTCTTCGACCTGCGCATGCGCGCGGGCGAGACGGAGTTCAAGGCCGGGCAGAAGACCGCGACATGGGGATTCAACGGCTCCTATCTCGGCCCGACCCTGCGCGCGGCCCGCGGTGAGCAGATCCGCGTGCGCATAGCGAACGAGCTCGACGAGGCGTCCAGCGTGCACTGGCACGGCATGCACCTGCCCGCGCGGATGGACGGCGGCCCGCACCAGATGATCGTCCCGGGCGACACCTGGACTCCGCACTGGAAAGTGGACCAGCCCGCCGCGACCCTCTGGTACCACCCGCACCCGCACGGCGCGACCGAACGCCATGTGCGGCGCGGCCTGGCCGGCCTGTTCATCCTCGACGACGACAAGTCCCGGGACCTCGCCCTGCCCAAGCGGTACGGCGTGGACGACCTGCCGGTCATCGTGCAGGACGTGCGCTTCGACGGCGCGAAGCTCGCGGGCGGCCACAAGATCATGCAGAACGTGGGCTTCCTCGGCGACCAGACCATGGTCAACGGCACGCTGCGGCCGTACAAAGAGGTCGGTGACGAGCTCATACGGCTGCGGCTGCTGAACGCCTCGACGGCACGGACGTACGCCTTCGGATTCCCGGACGGCCGCGCCTTCTCGCTCATAGCGACGGACGGGGGTCTGCTGGAGCGGCCCGAGTCCATGGACCGGGTCCAGCTGTCATCGGGTGAGCGCGCCGAGATCGTCGTACGGATGCGGGCGGGTGAGCGGGTGATGCTGCGCAGCTTCCCGCAGGACAACTACGGGGACGCCTGGAACCGGCGGTTCGGCGGGGGCGACGACTCCTTCGACGTACTGGAGCTGCGTGCGGCCGGACAGCTCCGGCCCTCGCCCGCGATACCGGCCGCGCTGGGCGAGTTGGAGACGCCCGACGGCAAGGGCGCGGTGCGGGGGCGGTACTTCGACCTGAAGCGGTCCGGCATCAACGGGCGGTCCATGGTGATGGGCCGGGTGGACGAGACGGTCACGCGGGGGACGACGGAGGTGTGGACGGTCCGCAACAGCAACGGCATGCCGCACAACTTCCATGTGCACGATGTGCAGTTCCGGGTGCTGGAGGTGAACGGTGAGTCGCCACCGGCGGCGCTGCGTGGGCCGAAGGACACGGTGTTCCTGCCGAACGGGACGACCATGAAGCTGGCGCTGCGCTTCACCGGACCGGCGGATCCGGACACGCCGTACATGTACCACTGTCATCTGCTGTACCACGAGGACCAGGGGATGATGGGTCAGTTCGTGGTGGTGGACAAGGGGCAGCGGGCGCACGCGCCGTCGCAGCACGCGGGCCGGTCCGGGCACAGCACGAGCACGGCTGAGAGGGGAGCGGAAGCGCGCAGTCCGGGGCCCTAACCTTGCGCCATGACAACGGCATTGATTACGGGTTCGACCGCGGGGATCGGCGCCGCGTTCGCGCGGCGGCTGGCAGCCGACGGGCATGACCTCGTCCTGGTGGCCCGGGACACCAAGCGGCTGCGGGAACAGGCGACCGAACTGCACGACCGGCACGGCATCGAGGCGGAGGTACTGACGGCCGACCTCGCCGAGGACTCCGGCATCGAGACGGTCGCCGCCCGCCTCGGCGACCGCAGGAACCCCGTCGACCTGCTGATCAACAACGCCGGCTTCGGCAACAAGGGCCGCTATCTCGACGTCCCCATGGCCGACGAGCTGAAGATGCTCAAGGTGCACTGCGAGGCGGTACTGCGCCTGACGTCGGCGGCGACCGAGGCGATGCGGGAACGGGGACGGGGCGGCGTCGTGAACGTCGCGTCCGTCGCCGCCTTCGTACCGCGCGGGACGTACGGCGCGTCCAAGGCGTGGGTCGTGCAGTTCACGCAGGGGGCGGCGCGGGATCTGGCCGGGAGCGGGGTGCGGTTGATGGCGCTGTGCCCAGGGTTCGTACGCACCGAGTTCCACGAGCGGGCGGGGATGGGGACGGACAACATCCCGGGCTGGATGTGGCTGGACGCGGACAAACTGGTGGAGGTAGCGCTGAGCGATCTCGCGCGGGGGAAGTCGGTGTCGATTCCGGATCCCCGGTACAAGGTGCTGATGGGGGCGGCGAAGTTGGTGCCTCGGGGGGTGCTCGGGGGGATCAGTTCGAGGACGGGGAGGAAGTACGGGCCGCAGTAACCACCTGGCGTCCGGCGAGGCGGGCCGCCCGCAGAACGAGTCGTTCATCGCGTGCGGCGCATGCGCGGGCCGCCTCCACACACAGGCGAAGGAGGGGTGCGTTTCGGGTCGGCTGCGTCCTATACGCCGGAAGTCCCGCGCCGTGACGAAGAACGGCACCATGCGTACGCCGGGCGGTGAATGCAGTGCGAACCACGCCATCAGCGCCGTCTTGCCCGCCCACGCTCCCGCACGCCACCAGGTGTACGGACTGTCTCCCCCGCGCGTGCATGCCGTCATGATGCCAAAACGCCGAGAGGCGCACCGTCACGCCGATGGGGACAATGGTCATGTCCAGGCCCGCCCAGAAGGATCGGGAGGCGACGACGGCATGACCTTCGTACAGCTCATCGACTGCAAGACCAGCCGTTTCGACGAGATGAACCGGCTGATGGACAGGTGGGTCGAGCAGACCAAGGGGAAGCGGACGGCGACGCACGACATCATCGGGAAGGACCGGTCCGACCCGGCGCACTTCATCGAGATCGTGGAGTTCGCCTCGTACGAGGAGGCGATGCGGAACTCCAACCTGCCCGAGACCGACCGGATCTTCCAGGAGATGGTGGCGCTCTGTGACGAGGAGCCCACGTTCACCGATCTGGACGTGGTGCGCGACGAGCAGCTGAACGTCCTGGCCGCGCGGGCCTTCTTCGAGGGCATGGGCAGGATGGAGGCGGGGCGGATCGGTGACCATCTCACCCGTGACTACGTGGACCACGATCCGTCGTACCCGCAGCCCGTGCGGGGCATCGAAGGGATCCGCGAGCAGTACGAGGGATGGCGGTCCGCCTTCGACTTCACCTTCCGGATCGACGACCAGATGGCCCAGGGCGACCAGGTGTGCACCCGGTGGACCTGGGTCGCGCACCACAAGGGCGAGTTCCTGGGGATCCCTGCGACCGAGCAGGACGTGAGCATGCGGGGCATGACCTGGCAGCGGTTCCGGGAGGGCAGGATCTGCGAGAGCCACTGGATCTACGACCGGGCGGGGCTGCTGGAGCAACTGGGGGTACTCGGTCAGTGAAGCCCGCGAAGGGGAAGGCCCCGGTCCCGCGCACACGCGCAGGAGCGGGGCCTTCTTCGAGCGCTGGGCTCAGTGGGCGTGCCCGTGGCCGTGGCCACCGGCGGCGGCCGGCTCTTCCTCTTCCTTCTTCTCGACGACCAGGGTCTCGGTCGTCAGGAGGAGGGAGGCGATGGAGGCGGCGTTCTCCAGGGCGGAGCGGGTGACCTTGACCGGGTCGATGACGCCGGCCTTGACCAGGTCGCCGTACTCGCCGGTGGCGGCGTTGAAGCCCTGGCCCTTGTCGAGCTCGGCGACCTTGGAGGTGATGACGTAGCCCTCCAGACCGGCGTTCTCGGCGATCCAGCGCAGCGGCTCGACGGCGGCCTTGCGGACCACGGCGACACCGGTGGCCTCGTCGCCGGTCTTGCCGAGGTTGCCCTCGAGGACCTTGACGGCGTGGACCAGCGCGGAGCCACCACCGGAGACGATGCCCTCCTCGACCGCGGCGCGGGTCGCGGAGATGGCGTCCTCCAGACGGTGCTTCTTCTCCTTCAGCTCCACCTCGGTGGCGGCGCCGACCTTGATCACGCACACGCCGCCGGCCAGCTTCGCGAGGCGCTCCTGGAGCTTCTCGCGGTCCCAGTCGGAGTCGGTGTTCTCGATCTCGGCCT
>CBFGZZ010000149.1:0-19940 GCA_965653385.1 uncultured Streptomyces sp.
GGCACGCCTCGATGCACAGGCCGCACAGGATGCAGCGGGCGTAGTTGATCTGGTACACGCGGCCGTACCGCTCGCCCGGCGAGTAGCGCTCCTCGTCGGTGTTGTCGGCGCCCTCCACATAGATGGCGTCGGCGGGGCAGGCCCAGGCGCACAGCTCGCAGCCGACGCACTTCTCCAGGCCGTCCGGATGGCGGTTGAGCTGGTGCCGTCCGTGGAAACGCGGAGCGGTGGTCTTCTGCTGCTCCGGGTACTGCTCGGTCAGCCGCTTCTTGAACATGGCCTTGAAGGTCACGCCGAAGCCGGCCACGGGGTTCTGGAAACCGGGCTTGGTCTCCTTGGGCTCCTCAGCCATCGGACGCCTCCTTTCCATCCAGAGATCCGTCACTCTGAGTATCGGGCCCACCACTGACAATCAGCTCCCGCTCACGGCGCGGGCTGCGCCGAGGCACCGGCGGAAGCTCCTGTCCGGGCAGGGGCGGCACGGGGAATCCGCCCGCCATCGCGTCGAACGCGGGCTCCTCGGCGGGACGCGAGGCCGCTTTCGCCCGCTCGCGGAACATGTCCGCGATGAAGGAGAGGAGCAGCAACGCGATGACACCGCCTGCGACGTAGAGCACGATGTCGGCGAAGTCGTAGTTCTCGTTCCGGAGAGTCCGCACGGTCGCGACGAGCATCAGCCAGACGACGGAGACCGGGATGAGGACCTTCCAGCCGAGCTTCATCAGCTGGTCGTAGCGGACACGAGGCAGCGTGCCGCGCAGCCAGATGAAGAAGAACAGCAGCAGCTGCACCTTGACCACGAACCAGAGCAGCGGCCACCAGCCGTGGTTCGCGCCCTCCCAGAAGGCACTGATCGGGTACGGCGCCCGCCAGCCGCCCAGGAAGAGCGTCACGGACACGGCCGAGACCGTCACCATGTTCACGTACTCGGCGAGCATGAACATCGCGAACTTGATCGACGAGTACTCGGTGTTGAAGCCGCCGACCAGGTCGCCCTCGGACTCGGGCATGTCGAACGGGGCGCGGTTGGTCTCGCCGACCATCGTCACGATGTAGATCAGGAAGGACACCGGCAGCAGCACGATGTACCAGCGGTCCTGCTGCGCCTCGACGATCGCCGACGTCGACATCGAACCGGAGTAGAGGAACACCGAGGCGAACGCCGCGCCCATCGCGATCTCGTACGAGATCATCTGCGCGCAGGAGCGCAGACCGCCGAGCAGCGGATAGGTGGAACCGGAGCTCCAGCCCGCCAGCACGATGCCGTAGATGCCGACCGAGGCGACCGCGAGGATGTAGAGCATCGCGATCGGCAGGTCGGTGAGCTGCATCGTGGTGCGCTGGCCGAAGATCGAGATCTCGTTGCCGGCCGGACCGAAGGGGATCACCGCGATCGCCATGAAGGCCGGGATGGCCGCGACGATCGGCGCGAGGACGTAGACCACCTTGTCCGCGCGTTTGACGATGACGTCTTCCTTGAGCATCAGCTTGATGCCGTCGGCGAGCGACTGGAGCATGCCCCAGGGGCCGTGCCGGTTGGGGCCGATGCGCAGCTGCATCCAGGCGACGACCTTGCGCTCCCACACGATGGAGAACAGCACGGTCACCATCAGGAAGGCGAAGCAGAACACCGCCTTGATGACGACCAGCCACCAGGGGTCGCGGCCGAACATCGAGAGGTCTTCAGCGGCGAGGAAAGGGCTCATGCCTCCACCTCCTCGGGGGCCTCGGACGCGAGGGTCGCCGGGCCGATACGGACGAGTGAGCCGGGCAGCGCCCCGGTGTCGGAGGCGACGCCGCGGCCCGCGGAGTTCAGCGGGAGCCACACCACCCGGTCGGGCATCTCCGTGATCTGCAGCGGCAGTTCGACGACTCCGGCCGGGCCGCTCACGGCGAGGACGTCGCCGTTCTTCACCCCGGCCTCGGCGGCCGTGGCGGCCGACAAGCGCGCGTGGGCGGCGTGCCGAGTGCCGGCGAGCGCCTCGTCGCCCTGCTGGAGGAGGCCCTGGTCGAGCAGCAGCCGGTGCCCGGCCAGCACGGCCTCACCGGCGGCCGGTCGCGGCAACTGAGCCACGATCTCCAGCGGTTCGGTGGCCCGTGGGCCGTCCCAGGATCCGAGCCGGTCGATCTCCGCGCGCGTGGTGCGCAGATCCGGCAGGCCAAGGTGTACGTCCATGGCGTCGGCCAGCATCTGGAGCACGCGCGCGTCGGTCGGGGCCAGGCGGCGGGTCATCTGGTCGGGCTTGAGCGCGGCCTCGAAGAAGCGCACCCTGCCCTCCCAGTTGAGGAAGGTGCCGGCCTTCTCGGCGACCGCGGCGACCGGCAGCACGACATCGGCGAGCTCGGTCACCTCGCCGGGCCGCAGCTCCAGCGACACCACGAAGCCGACCTCGGCGAGCGCCGCACGCGCGCGTGCCGGGTCGGGCAGGTCGGCGACCTCGACGCCCGCGACCAGCAGTGCCTGGAGTTCGCCGGTGGCGGCGGCCTCGACGATCTGTCCGGTGTCGCGGCCGTAGCGGTGCGGGAGATCGGCCAGGCCCCAGACGGCGGCGACCTCCTCCCGCGCGCGCGGGTCGGTCGCGGGACGTCCGCCGGGCAGCAGCGACGGCAGGGCGCCCGCCTCGACGGCACCGCGCTCCCCCGCCCGACGCGGGATCCACACCAGTTCGGCACCGGTCGCCGTCGCGGCCCGTACGGCGGCGGTGAGCCCGCCCGCCACGGCGGCCAGCCGTTCGCCGACGACGATCACCGAACCCTCGGTGCGCAGCGCCTCGGACGCCTTCGATCCGGCCTCGTCCAGGCCGACCCCACTGGCGAGCGCGTCCAGCCACTCGGTCTCGGTGCCGGGAGCAGCGGGCAGCAGCATGCCTCCGGCCTTCTCCAGACCGCGCGTGGAGTGCGTGGCCAGCGAGAACACCTTCTGGCCGTGCTTGCGCCAGGCCTTGCGCAGCCGCAGGAAGATGCCGGGCGCCTCCTCCTCGGCCTCGAACCCGGCCAGCAGGACGGCCGGCGCCTTCTCCAGCGAGGTGTACGTGGCACCCGTGCCGTCGAGGTCGCGGCCGTGACCGGCGACCCGCGCGGCGAGGAAGTCGGCCTCCTCACCGCTGTGCACGCGCGCGCGGAAGTCGATGTCGTTCGTGTCGAGTGCCACGCGCGCGAACTTGCTGTACGCGTAGGCGTCCTCGATGGTGAGCCGGCCGCCGGTCAGGACACCGGTCCGGCCGCGCGAGGCGAGCAGCCCCTGGGCCGCGATCTGGAGCGCCTCCGGCCAGGAGGCCGGTTCGAGATCACCCTCGGCGTTGCGCACCAGCGGCGTCTGAAGCCGGTCACGCTGCTGCGCGTACCGGAAGGCGAACCGCCCCTTGTCGCAGATCCACTCCTCGTTGACCTCGGGTTCGTTCGCCGCGAGGCGCCGCATGACCTTGCCGCGCCGGTGGTCGGTGCGCGTGGCGCAGCCGCCGGAGCAGTGCTCGCACACGGACGGCGACGAGATCAGGTCGAAGGGGCGGGAGCGGAAGCGGTACGCCGCGGAGGTGAGGGCGCCGACCGGGCAGATCTGGATGGTGTTGCCGGAGAAGTACGACTCGAACGGGTCGCCCTCACCGGTGCCGACCTGCTGGAGCGCACCGCGCTCGACCAGCTCGATCATCGGGTCGCCCGCGACCTGGTTGGAGAACCGGGTGCAGCGGGCGCACAGCACACACCGCTCGCGGTCGAGCAGCACCTGGGTGGAGATCGGGACAGGCTTCTCGTACGTCCGCTTGCGGCCCTCGAAGCGGGACTCGGCGTGTCCGTGCGACATGGCCTGGTTCTGCAGCGGGCACTCACCGCCCTTGTCGCAGACCGGGCAGTCCAGCGGGTGGTTGATGAGCAGGAGCTCCATCACACCCTTCTGGGCCTTCTCGGCGACCGGCGAGGTGAGGTGTGTCTTCACGACCATGCCGTCCGTGCACGTGATCGTGCAGGACGCCATCGGCTTGCGCTGGCCCTCCACCTCGACGATGCACTGGCGGCAGGCGCCGGCCGGGTCGAGGAGGGGGTGGTCGCAGAAGCGGGGGATCTCGATGCCGAGCTGCTCGGCGGCCCGGATGACCAGGGTGCCCTTCGGCACGCTGATCTCGGCGCCGTCGATCGTCAGCGTCACGAGATCTTCCGGCGGGACCGCCGCCTCGCCTCCTCCGGAGGGAGCGCTGGTGGTCACAGTCATGCGTTCACCTCCGTGCGGTGGTCGGCCCAGGCCGTCGACTTGGCCGGGTCGAAGGGGCAGCCGCGGCCCGTGATGTGCTGCTCGTACTCCTCGCGGAAGTACTTCAGTGAGGAGAAGATCGGCGAGGCGGCACCGTCGCCGAGGGCGCAGAAGGACTTGCCGTTGATGTTGTCGGCGATGTCGTTGAGCTTGTCGAGGTCGGACATGACGCCCTTGCCGGCCTCGATGTCGCGCAGCAACTGCACGAGCCAGTACGTGCCTTCGCGGCAGGGCGTGCATTTGCCGCAGGACTCGTGGGCGTAGAACTCGGTCCAGCGGGTGACGGCGCGGACGACGCAGGTCGTCTCGTCGAAGCACTGCAGGGCCTTGGTTCCGAGCATGGAACCGGCGGCACCCACTCCTTCGTAGTCAAGAGGGACGTCGAGGTGCTCGTCGGTGAACATCGGCGTCGAGGAGCCGCCCGGCGTCCAGAACTTGAGGCGATGGCCGGGGCGCATCCCGCCGCTCATCTCCAGCAGCTGGCGGAGTGTGATGCCCAGCGGGGCCTCGTACTGGCCGGGATTGGCGACGTGGCCGCTGAGCGAGTAGAGGGTGAAACCCGGGGACTTCTCGCTGCCCATCGACCGGAACCATTCTTTGCCCCGATGCAGAATCGCGGGAACCGACGCGATCGACTCGACGTTGTTCACAACAGTCGGGCAGGCGTAGAGACCTGCCACCGCAGGGAAGGGGGGACGCAGCCGCGGTTGACCACGGCGGCCTTCGAGCGAGTCGAGCAGTGCGGTCTCCTCACCGCAGATGTACGCGCCCGCACCCGCGTGCACGGTGAGTTCGAGCTCGAGTCCGCTGCCCAGGATGTTCTCGCCGAGGTAGCCCGCCGCGTAGGCCTCGCGCACGGCCTCGTGCAACCGCCGCAATACGGGGACGACTTCACCACGCAGATAGATGAAGGCATGCGAAGACCTGATGGCATAACACGCGATGACGATGCCCTCGATGAGGCTATGCGGGTTCGCGAAGAGGAGCGGGATGTCCTTGCAGGTTCCGGGCTCCGATTCGTCGGCGTTGACAACTAGATAGTGCGGTTTTCCATCACCCTGGGGAATGAACTGCCATTTCATTCCGGTCGGGAATCCCGCGCCACCGCGCCCGCGCAGACCGGAGTCCTTGACGTACGCGATCAGGTCGTCCGGCGACATGGCGAGCGCCTTGCGCAGACCCTCGTACCCTTCGTGCCTTCGGTAGACGTCCAGCGTCCAGGACCTGTCCTCGTCCCAGAAGGCCGACAGTACGGGTGCGAGCAGCTTCTCGGGGCTGTTTTCCTTCAGCTCTGGTGCCAACGTCATCACTCCCCCTCCTCGGCGACAGGCCCTGCCGGGTGGGCTGGGTCGGACGCGGACGATTCCTGCGGCGCGTCGTGCGAGCTGAGGTGTTCAGCCGGCGACGGTTCGTGCACTGCCTTGCCCTGCGGCTCGTCGTGCGGGCCGCCGTCGCGCGGATGGACCACGCGCGCGGGTGCGACCTCTCCCTTGGCCAGGCGGAGGCCCACCAGCGACGCCGGTCCCGCACTGCCGCTCTCCTCGACGGCCCCGGGCCGCTCGTCGGGGAAGCCGGCCAGGATCCGCGCGGTCTCCTTGAAGGTGCACAGCCGCGCCCCGCGCGTCGGCTCGACGGGCCGTCCCGCCCGGAGGTCGTCGACGAGGCGCTTGGCGCTGGCCGGGCTCTGGTTGTCGAAGAACTCCCAGTTGACCATCACGACCGGCGCGAAGTCGCAGGCCGCGTTGCACTCGATGTGCTCCAGGGTGACCTTGCCGTCGTCGGTGGTCTCTCCGTTGCCGACGCCCAGGTGCTCCTGGAGCTCCTCGAAGATCGCGTCGCCGCCCATCACCGCGCACAGCGTGTTGGTGCAGACACCCACCTGATAGTCACCGCTCGGCCTGCGCCGGTACATCGTGTAGAAGGTGGCCACCGCGGTGACCTCGGCCGTGGTCAGGCCGAGCACGTCCGCGCAGAACTGCATTCCGGTGCGCGTGACATGCCCCTCCTCCGACTGCACGAGATGCAGCAACGGCAGGAGGGCCGACCGGGAGTCCGGGTAGCGGGCGATGACCTCGCGCGCGTCGCGCTCGAGCCGTTCCCGAACGTCGTCCGGGTACGCGGGCGCGGGCAGTTCGGGCATGCCCAGGCTGACGCCCCGCTCAGAAGAAGAGGTGGTCACCGGTCGACGCCTCCCATCACGGGGTCGATGGACGCGACGGCCACGATGACGTCGGCGACCTGGCCGCCCTCGCACATCGCCGCCATGGCCTGAAGGTTGGTGAAGGACGGGTCGCGGAAGTGGACCCGGAAGGGGCGGGTGCCGCCGTCGGACACGGCATGCACCCCGAGCTCGCCCTTGGGCGACTCGACGGCGACGTACGCCTGGCCCGGCGGGACGCGGAAGCCCTCGGTGACCAGCTTGAAGTGGTGGATCAGGGCCTCCATGGAGGTGCCCATGATCTTCTTGATGTGGTCGAGGGAGTTGCCGAGCCCGTCCGGGCCCAGGGCGAGCTGGGCGGGCCAGGCGATCTTCTTGTCGGCGACCATGACCGGGCCGGGCTGAAGGCGGTCCAGGCACTGTTCGACGATCCCGAGCGACTGGCGCATCTCTTCCAGACGGATCAGGAAGCGCCCGTAGGAGTCACAGGTGTCGGCGGTCGGGACCTCGAAGTCGTAGGTCTCGTAGTCGCAGTACGGCTGCGCCTTGCGCAGGTCGTGCGGCAGACCGGTGGAGCGCAGGATCGGGCCGGTGGCGCCGAGGGCCATGCAGCCGGCCAGGTCGAGATAGCCGACGTCCTGCATCCGGGCCTTGAAGATGGGGTTCCCGGTGGCGAGCTTGTCGTACTCCGGGAGGTTCTTCTTCATCTTCTTCACGAACTCGCGGATCTGGTCCACCGCGCCGGGCGGCAGGTCCTGGGCGAGTCCGCCGGGGCGGATGTACGCGTGGTTCATCCTGAGGCCCGTGATGAGCTCGTAGATGTCGAGAATCATTTCACGATCGCGGAATCCGTAGATCATGATCGTGGTGGCGCCGAGTTCCATGCCGCCGGTGGCGATGCACACCAGGTGGGAGGAGAGCCGGTTCAGCTCCATCAGGAGCACCCGGATGATCTTGGCGCGCTCGGTGATCTGGTCCTCGATGCCGAGGAGCTTCTCGACGGCGAGACAGTAGGCGGTCTCGTTGAAGAAGGACGTCAGGTAGTCCATGCGCGTCACGAACGTGGTGCCCTGCGTCCAGGTCCGGTACTCGAGGTTCTTCTCGATGCCGGTGTGGAGGTAGCCGATGCCGCAGCGGGCCTCGGTGACGGTCTCGCCGTCGATCTCCAGGATCAGGCGGAGCACTCCGTGGGTGGAGGGGTGCTGCGGGCCCATGTTGAGGACGATGCGCTCGTCGTCGGCGCGGGCCGCGGCCTGGACGACCTCGTCCCAGTCGCCACCGGTGACCGTGTATACGGTGCCCTCGGTGGTCTCACGGGCAGATGCTGACTGCGTGCTCACGAGTACGACCTCCGCTGGTCCGGAGCCGGGATCTGGGCGCCCTTGTACTCGACGGGGATGCCGCCGAGGGGGTAGTCCTTGCGCTGCGGGTGGCCCTGCCAGTCGTCCGGCATCATGATCCGCGTCAGGGCGGGGTGACCGTCGAAGACGATGCCGAAGAAGTCGTACGTCTCGCGCTCGTGCCAGTCGTTCGTCGGGTACACGGAGACGAGCGACGGGATGTGCGGGTCGCTGTCGGGGGCGCTGACTTCGAGGCGGATCAGCCGGTTGTGGGTGATCGAGCGCAGGTGGTAGACGGCGTGCAGCTCGCGGCCCTTGTCGCTGAGGTAGTGGACGCCGCTGACGCCGGTGCACAGCTCGAAGCGCAGGGCCGGGTCGTCGCGCAGGGTGCGGGCGACACGGAGCAGGTGCTCGCGTTCGATGTGGAAGGTGAGTTCGCCGCGGTCGACGACCGTCTTCTCGATGGCGTTGTCGGGCAGGAGGCCCTGTTCCTCCAGCGCGCCCTCGAGTTCGTCGGCGACCTCGTCGAACCAGCCTCCGTAGGGGCGGCTCGCCGGTCCCGGGAGCCGGACCGAGCGGACGAGGCCGCCGTAGCCGGAGGTGTCGCCGCCGTTGTTGGCGCCGAACATGCCGCGCTGGACGCGGATCTCCTCGCCGCCCTGGCCGCGCTGGCCGGGGAGGTTGGAGGCGGAGAGGTCCTTCTCGGGGTTGACCCCGTTCGACCCGTTCGCCCCGTTGGTGCCGTTCGCGTCGCTCACCGCAGCAGCCCCTTCATCTCGATCGTGGGCAGGGCCTTGAGCGCCGCTTCCTCCGCCTCACGGGCCGCTTCCTCGGCGTTAACGCCGAGCTTGGAGGACTGGATCTTCTGGTGGAGCTTGAGAATGGCGTCCATCAGCATCTCGGGCCGCGGCGGGCAGCCGGGAAGATAGATGTCGACCGGGACGATGTGGTCGACGCCCTGCACGATCGCGTAGTTGTTGAACATGCCGCCCGAGGAGGCGCAGACCCCCATGGAGATCACCCACTTGGGGTTCGGCATCTGGTCGTAGACCTGTCGGAGCACCGGCGCCATCTTCTGGCTGACCCGGCCGGCGACGATCATCAGGTCGGCCTGGCGCGGCGAGCCGCGGAAGACCTCCATGCCGAAGCGCGCCAGGTCGTAGCGGCCCGCGCCGGTCGTCATCATCTCGATGGCGCAGCACGCGAGGCCGAAGGTGGCCGGGAAGACGGACGCCTTGCGTACCCAGCCCGCGGCCTGCTCGACGGTGGTCAGCAGGAATCCGCTCGGCAGCTTTTCTTCGAGTCCCATGAGTTAAAGGCCCCTCAGTCCCATTCCAGGCCGCCGCGCCGCCATACGTACGCGTACGCGACGAAGACGGTGAGCACGAAGAGCAGCATCTCCACGAGCCCGAAAATCCCCAGGGCGTCGAAGGTGACGGCCCAGGGGTAGAGGAAGACGATCTCGATATCGAAGATGATGAAGAGCATCGCCGTCAGGTAGTACTTGATCGGGAAGCGCCCGCCTCCGGCCGGCGTGGGGGTCGGCTCGATGCCGCACTCATAGGCCTCGAGCTTGGCCCGGTTGTACCGCTTCGGACCGATCAGCGTGGCCATGACCACGGAGAAGATCGCAAAGCCTGCCCCGAGGGCTCCCAGTACGAGGATGGGCGCATACGCGTTCACCGCTCCTCGCTCCTCTCAGTCGGCACTGACTGCTGGCGGTTGCACTGGGCTCACAGCCGCCTCACCGATCCCACGAGCCCCGCTCGTCCCGGCGAAGATCGAGAACATGTGAAGCAGGTCACAAGCCCAACTGCCTCGCATCTTATGCCCGCCGCTCTGTGATCTGCGACACGGGGTATTACACAAGCTTTGTGATCTCCACCACCTGACGAAGGATCATGAAGCCGGATGAGCGGTGATCTTCGCACGAGAAGCGTCCGAGTGATCACCAGAGGTGACATTTTCGCTCATCGCCGCAGCTCGGAGGGGTCGTCTCAATATCAAGAGACTTCCCTTGCATGCAAATTGGTGTTGGACGGGACGTCTTGATAGAGGAGCGCGTTCACACTTCAGAGGGAGCCGGGGAGGGGGGTGTGGACGCGTGCACGCATTCACGAGCATCGGCGGGCGCGTTTCGGGCACAGGACGCGCACGGGGCCGTAACCGTTGCGTGACCTCCGCCACATGATGAGAGGGCCATGAGAACCGGGCTTGGCCACCGGTCCCAACAAGTGGTAAGCGGTGGGCAATTCGGACTTAATGATGAAAGCCCGTGATCACGGGCGGGATACGGCGCGCCCGCAATGTCCGTTACGGCGTCAATAAAGGGCGGCCCGCCCGGAATTTGGGGCGGCGATTGAACAACTGTGGCGCAGCACACGTTTCTTGTAGGTATGGAGGAGCCCCTGATACCGGTTGTTCTCATGTCCCACACCGCTCACATACGTAGCCACCGGAAGCCCCGCCGCAGCGCGTCGACGTCCATCGCGATGCGTGCCGGAGTTGCCGGTGGCGTCCTCAGCATGGCAGCGGCTGGTGCGTCGGCCACGGCGAACGCCGCCGAGCCGGTGACGCAGACCATCGAACTGCCCACCCTCACGGCTGACGCGGCTGACCAGCTCGCCCAGTCCGCGGACGCCACCCAGTTGGCGGCCGCGAACTACGAGCTCGACGCGCAGCGTGACGCGGCCGCCGCGGCGGCCGCCAAGGAAGCCAAGAAGGACCTCGCGGAGGCCAAGAAGAAGGCCGAGGCGAAGAAGAAGGCCGAGGAGGCCCGCAGGGCCGCCGCCGAGGAGGCCGCCTCCCGCAGCGCCGAGCGCACCACCCTGTCCGCTTCCGCGAGCACCAGCGTGGCCGCTCCCGCCAGCGGCAGCGTGGGGACGGTCATCGCCTTCCTCCAGGCCCAGGTGGGCGACGCGTACGTCCTGGGAGCCGCCGGCCCCAACGCGTGGGACTGCTCCAGCCTGGTCCAGGCCGCGTTCAAGCAGGTCGGTGTCGACCTGCCGCGGGTCTCGCAGGACCAGTCGATGGCCGGCACCGACATCCCGCTCTCGCAGATCCAGGTCGGCGACATCCTGTACTGGGGCGGCAAGGGCTCGGCGTACCACGTGGGCGTCTACATCGGTAACGGCCAGTACCTGGACGCGGCCAACCCGTCCAAGGGCGTCGTCATCCAGGACCTGTCCGGCTACCCGGCGTCGGGCGCGGTGCGCGTCCTCTGAGTCGCAGGGATCACCGTAAGGGCCGCAGCCGCTCGGGGGCAGCGGCCCTTACGTCCCGTTCGAGAGCCTTTGCGGCTCAGCCCAGGTCGAAGGTGTTGGGCAGGCCCAGCTTGTAGCGCACCTCGTCGACCCGTTTCAGCGGCTCCAACTCCGGGGGCCGGTACAGCTCCCAGATCTCACAGCGCTCGGCGTCCGAATTGTCCGCGTCCAGGAGCGCGTTGACCGCGAGGCGGGCCGACTCGTTGGCGCCCTCCATCGTCGCCAGGTCCACGTCGGTGCGGACGTAGTCGCCCGCGAGGAAGAAGTTCGGGACCCTCGTGCGGGCCGTGGGGCGGTTGTAGAGGGTGCCCGTGGGATGGATGAGGAGCTGCTCGCGGTTCTGGGGATCGGGGCCGCCCAGACCCGTCACCGCCGGGTCCATGAACCAGCCGAGGCGGTCCTCGTCCCGAAGCGTGGTCTTGCCGGTGTCGTTCAGGCCGTCCCTCAGCTGGGCCCAGAGTTCGGCGACGACCTCCTCCTTGGTGCACTCCTTGGCCGTCTTGCCGTACAGGATGCCTGGCTTGTCCCACTCCGAGATGATCGCGGAGAGGCAGTCCCGCGCCCGCCCGTCGCCGTAGTCGCGAGGGAAGTCCCGCCCATTCCAGAACTGGGCCTGGCCGACGGCGGTCACCGACCACGGTGAGTCGAGGCAGTTGATGTGGCCGTGCACGACAGGGGTGGGCGTGCGCAGATAGAACATCACACCGGTCATCCAGTCCGCCTGGAGCGCGTCGCAGCGGGCGAGCTGCGGGTCGGCCGCGCGCAGAGCCGGGCCCCACGTCACGCGTGCGTGCTCGACCGGGAGGGCGGAGACGTAGTGGTCGGCGGTGACAGTACGTTCGTCACCGCCGTCGCGGGCCGAGACGCGGACACCGGTCACCCGGCCGGCGTCGTAGCGGACCTCACGGACCTGGGTGCCGAGTACGAACTCGACGCCGAGGGAGCGCAGGTGGGCCTCCCAAGGGTCGATCCAGGCCTCGCTGGTGGGGGCGTTGAGGACACGGTCGATGTCGGCGTCGCCGTCCATGCCGCGGCCGAGCAGGCCCCACAGGAGCAGGGCCTCGATGATGACGCGGCCGACCGTCCGGGTGGACGCCACCTCCGCGCGCGTGGCGACGAGGTTGCGGGTCTGGCCGATGCCGAGGAGCGTCTGGTACTCCTCGCTCATCTCCTCGGCGCGGATGAAGTCCCACCAGGCGACCTTCTCCCACTGCCCCTCGCGCCGGGCGTCGCAGCTGGTGAGGTGGACGAGGAGGCGGTCGGCGAAGTAGGCGGCCTCGTGGGCGGGAAGGCGGGTGCCGAGGTCCAGGACCGACAGGAGCTGGTCGCGGACCCAGCCGAGGGTGAGGTCGCCGGGGCGCGGCGGAGTGGTGGCGCGGCGGAGCGGGAAGTGCAGGTCGGGGCGGCCGCCTGCGCGGGCGAAGAGGGCCTCGGTGCCGCTGACGAGGTTGTCGTGGACGCCGTGCGCGTTGCCGGGGACGGGGATGCGGCGCATGGTGTCCGGCAGGTTCCGGTAGAAGCCGGGGAAGAAGCGGAAGCCGTGTTCGGCGGGGAGGTCGGCGCGGCCGCCGGTCGCCGTGCCCGGCACGGGCATCGAGCGGGCCTTGCCGCCGAGGGCGTCGTAGTACTCGTAGACGGTGACGGCGTAGCCGCGTTCGGCGAGTTCGTGGGCGGCGCTCAGGCCGGAGACTCCGCCGCCGAGGACGGCGACGTGTTTGCCCGAGGCCGCTCTCGCGCTGCCGGCGGGCCATAAGGCGAGGGCGCCCGCCACTCCACCGGCACCGGCCAGGAAGCGTCTGCGGGTGTGGCCGGATCGCGTGTGCCCTGTCTGCTCCTGGGACTGCTGCGCGTGTTCTGTTGTCATGATTCCCGGAGGGTAGGGAGGGGCTTCGAAGGTCGGAAGCCCGATTCCCGGTCACCTACAGCATCCTCACAACCACAAGGAGACACAGATGCCGAGTGTGTTCGTCCAGGGCAGGCCCGTCGACTCGTATCCGCCGCTCGCGCCCGAGGCCCGCCGCGGGTCGGTGCGCAGGATCACCGAGACGGGTGAGGAGGTTCTGCACAAGCCGTGCCGGGACGTGACCGAGTTCGGGCCCGATCTCGCCGCGCTGATCGACGACATGTTCCTGACCATGTACATCGCCGACGGGGCGGGACTGGCTGCGAACCAAGTCGGGGTGGATCTGCGGCTGTTCGTGTACGACTGCCCGGACGACGACGGCGTCCGGCACGTCGGGCACATCGTCAACCCGGTGCTGGAGCCGCTCGACGCCGCGGACAGGAGGCTCCTCGACGACTCGGAGGGCTGCCTGTCCGTGCCGGGGGCCGTGATGGACGTACCGCGTCCGGACCGGGCCGTGGTGCACGGGCTCGACAAGGACGGGCAGCCGCTCGTGATCGAGGGCACGGGGTACTTCGCCCGCTGCCTCGCGCACGAGACCGATCACTGCGACGGGCAGGTCTATCTGGACCGGCTCTCCAGGCGGGAGCGGAAGGACGCGCTGCGGCAGGTGGCGGGCCCGCGCGCCGATGTGTTGGGGCGCCCGGCCGCCAAGACCACGGCTCTCAGCGGCTGATCACACCGCCACGCCGCAGCACGTGACGGGTCCCGCTCCTCGTGGAGCGGGACCCGTCAGCGCGCGGGAGTACGTCAGGCGGTGGTGCCGCCACCCTCCCCCGCCCGGCGGCGCAGGTACAGCACAAGGCCCGCTCCCAGGCCGAGCGCGAGAATCGCGCTCCCGGCGATCAGCGTCACGCCGCCGGCGCCGGTAAAAGCCAGACCGCCGTCGGTGTCGGTGCCGGATCCCGTGTCACCGCCGGAGGTGTCGCCTCCCGTGCCGCCGGTGGAGGAGCCGGTGCCGCCGTCCGTGCCGGAGGAGGAACCGCCGCCCGTCGTACCGCCGTTCGACGTACCGCCGTCGGACGAGCCGGTTCCGCCGTTCGTCGACTGGTCGGTGCCGTTGAGCACGATCCAGGCCGAGTCGTTGGACTTGTCGGACTCACGCGGGTTGTCCCAGTCGGGCAGCGCCACCTTCGCCTTGGCGTTCTCGACCACCCGGTCGATGCGCAGGTCGAACGGGAAGCTCAGCTCGGCGTCCTCCAGCAGCGGGGTGTCCACGAAGCAGAGGTAACCCCTGGTGTTCTCGGCGATGTCCGTCTCACGGCAGGCTTCGGGAGCCTTGGTGACCTTCGCCCCCTCGGGGACCTCCACCGTGAAGCCGATCGGCTCGCCGCCCGAGCGCAGGGCGCTGATCCAGGCAGGACCGTTGTTGCTGAAGCCGAGCTTCGCCGTGACGGTGTCACCCGCCGCACCCTTGAGGGACGCGCCGGTCAGCTCCAGGTCGTACTTGTTCGTCGCGGGCAGATCCAGCTCGGCGTAGCGGGTGTAGTCCGCAGGGTCGGCGCCGGGGGCTTCCGTCAGCTTCAGGTCCGGGCCACTGCCGGTCCGGTAGTCCTTGGCGTCGAGCATGCTCTTCGCCTCGGCCGGGCTGACCGCGGAGAAGCCGTAGTTGAAGATGTCGTACAGGGCGAAGTCGGCGGTCTTCACCTTCAGCGGCTCGGTCAGCGCGTACGCCGTCCCCGCCTTGATGGTGTCGGGGAAGGTGCAGATCGCTTCCGTGCCCTGGCGCAGCAGGGGTCCGGTGGTCACTTCGGCATAGGCGCAGTTGCCGTACGAGTCGGGGAAGGACAGCCCGCGGGAGCCGTGGAAGCGCAGTACGGCGCCTTCGGCGTCCATGGCGCCCTTGTTGCGCAGGCCCACGGGCGCCTCATAGGTGTCGCCGGCCTCGAGGTCCTTCGGCAGCGACAGCGCGCGGTTGACGAACTCGGCGCCGCCCACCAGCACGTCGATGTCGAGCGGCGTGAAGTCCAGCCCCTCGCCCTCGCCGGTGACCTTGATGGTTCCGAAGTCGCCCGCCGCGCTGTCGTCGTTGAGGTCGACCCGGATGTCGCCGACGCGGTTGTACGTCTCACCGGCGTACAGCTCGTAGCCGTCGCAGACCGCGACGAGGCCGTCGGCGTCGCAGGGCAGCTTCACGGAGGCGACACCCGCGAGTTCGGAGGCGTCGATACGGATCTTGTAGTCGCCGGTGAAGACGGTCGGGATCTGGCCGTCGCCCTCGAACTCCTCACCCGGGACGTTCAGTCGCAGCTCGACCTGCGGCTCCGTGGGGTCGCCGTTGTCGGAGTCGAGAGACAGGTCGACCCGGTTCTCGCCGGTGATCGTCACGGGCAGGGGCGCGTCCGCGGCCCGGGCGGTACCCGCGAGACCGACGGCGGCCAGCCCCGTGGCGGCCAGCAGCCCCACGGATCTGAGCGGCCAGGTCCGCCGTACTGACAGGAGGGTCATCGAGTGCTCTCTCGTCGATGGGAGGGTGCCCGGACGGGCACACCCCCTTCGACCCGGCCGGGCGCGGGTGCGTTGTCCACGGACGCATCACAGCACGGTCACATTCCCGCAAACATCACCAGCATCGATCACATCAAAGAACCCAAAGGAACCCAAACCCGCGGGACCTCAAAGGAACTCAAACACTCCAAGAGCGCGACTCCCTTTGGCCTTTGCGGTTCTCACGCCTTCGGCGCCACCTTGCTCAGCCCGTTGATGATCCGGTCCATCGCGTCGCCGCCCGTCGGGTCGGTGAGGTTGGCCAGGAGCTTCAGGGTGAACTTCATCAGGAGCGGGTGGGTCAGGCCGCGCTGGGCCGCGATCTTCATGACCTTCGGGTTGCCGATGAGCTTCACGAAGGCGCGGCCCAGCGTGTAGTAGCCGCCGTAGGTGTCCTTCAGGACGCGCGGGTAGCGCTGGAGGGCGAGTTCGCGGCCGGCCGGGGTCGAGCGGGCGTGGGCCTGGACGATGACGTCGGCGGCGATCTGGCCGGACTCCATGGCGTAGGCGATGCCCTCGCCGTTGAAGGGGTTCACCAGGCCGCCGGCGTCGCCGACCAGCAGCAGGCCCTTGGTGTAGTGGGGTTGGCGGTTGAAGGCCATGGGAAGGGCGGCGCCGCGGATGGGGCCGGTCATGTTGTCCGGGGTGTAGCCCCAGTCCTCCGGCATGGAGGCGCACCAGGCCTTCAGGACCTCGCGCCAGTCCAGTTCCTTGAAGGAGTCGGAGGTGTTCAGGACGCCGAGGCCGACGTTGGAGGTGCCGTCGCCCATGCCGAAGATCCAGCCGTAGCCGGGCAGGAGGCGGTCCTCGCCGGGGCCGCGGCGGTCCCACAGCTCCAGCCAGGACTCCAGGTAGTCGTCCTCGTGGCGGGGGCTTTCGAAGTACGTCCGTACGGCCACGCCCATCGGGCGGTCCTCGCGGCGGTGCAGGCCCATCGCCAGGGACAGGCGCGTGGAGTTGCCGTCGGCGGCGACGACCAGCGGGGCGTGGAAGGTGACCTCGCGCTTGTCCTCGCCGAGCTTGGCGTGGACGCCGGTGATGCGGCCGGTGCGGTCGTCGACGATCGGGGCGCCGACGTTGCAGCGCTCGTGGAGGCGGGCGCCTGCCTTCTGGGCCTGGCGGGCGAGTTGCTCGTCGAAGTCGTCGCGCTTGCGGACGAGGCCGTAGTCCGGGAAGGAGGCGAGATCCGGCCAGTCCAGCTGGAGGCGGACGCCGCCGCCGATGATCCTGAGGCCCTTGTTGCGCAGCCAGCCTGCTTCCTCGGAGATGTCGATGCCCATCGCCACCAGCTGTTTGACCGCGCGCGGGGTCAGGCCGTCACCGCAGACCTTCTCCCTCGGGAACTCGGTCTTCTCCAGCAGGAGTACGTCGAGACCGGACTTGGCCAGGTGGTACGCCGTCGTGGAGCCGGCCGGGCCCGCGCCCACGACGATCACATCGGCGGTGTTCTCGGAGAGCGGCGAGGAGAGAGGTGAGGAGAGGGGCTCGGTCACGTCGGTCACGGCGGGATCTCCCCAAGTTCGAAATCTGAGTGCCGACCGGCACTGGACATGGGCAGTCTATTCAGCAGCACCGATCACCCGGCTGAAGGGCTGCCTCCGTGAACCGAGCTCTCCCTGTCGTACGGCTCCGTGTCCCCACCGACGAGGACGCCGTCGCATGGCACCGGATCTTCGCCCACCCGGATGTCATGGAGTTCCACGGCGGCAGGCCCGCGGAGCTGTCCGTCTACGAGGAGCTCACCGCCCGCCAGCGCCGCCACGACGCCGAGCGCGGCTACTGCCTGTGGACCGTGCTCGACGACGACGAGCAGGTCATCGGCTTCACCGGAGCCCAGCCGTGGGAACGCCACTGGGGTCCCACCGGCGAGATCGAGATCGGCTGGCGGCTCGGGCGGGAGTACTGGGGCAAGGGGTATGTCACGGCGGCCGCTCAGCTGACGCTGGAGCGGGTGCGGGCGGCCGGGGTGCGGGGCGTGGTGGCGATGGTGGACGCGCGCAACGAGCGGTCGATCGCGGTGACACGGCGGCTGGGGATGCGGCTCGCGGAAGTGTTCACCACGCCGGACGAGCGGCAGAAGGGGCACTGCTACCGGCTCGACCTGTGAAGCGGGGAACGCGCCACTTCCAGTTGAGTCACTGTCAGTAATCGACTGCTACAGAAAGGTACTTGACGCTTCCGGTCGGTACCCCCGGGCGGTTACCCTGCCAGTACCGCTGGGGGTGACATCTGTGCACATAACACCCAAAAAGCCCGAGGTGCGAGTGCCGAAACTCGTCGGACTGATGGCCATGGACGCGCGCGAGGCAGCGAAGTCGCACGGCCTGCTCCTCAACGCACCGGACCGGCCCGACTTCCATCTCACCGTCGTCGACTACGTCGTACGCCAGTACCCCCAGCCCGGTGCCGAGGTGCCGCGGGAGTCGTCGGTCTACGTCTGGTTCGACTTCGGCGAGGGTGAGGGCGGCGGCGGCGTGCGCGAGCCACGCATCCCGCGGCCGCCCTCGGGCGGGCTCCAGCGCGAACTCGACCAGCCCGAGGACCCGTACCCCGTCGTCAGCTCTGCTTGAAGCCCCGGTGCAGGGCCACGACCCCGCCCGTCAGATTCCGCCAGGCCACCTTGGACCAGCCGGCCTTGCGCAGGTGCCCGGCGAGGGCCGGCTGGTCGGGCCAGGCGCGGATGGACTCGGCGAGGTAGACGTAGGCGTCGGGGTTCGAGGACACCGCGCGGGCGACCGGAGGCAGGGCGCGCATCAGGTACTCGGTGTAGACCGTGCGGAACGGCGCCCAGGTCGGGTGCGAGAACTCGCAGATCACGACCCGGCCGCCGGGCCGCGTCACCCGGTACATCTCGCGCAGGGCGGCGTCGAAGTCCTGGACGTTGCGCAGCCCGAAGGAGATCGTCACGGCGTCGAAGGTGTCGTCCTTGAACGGCAGTCTCGTCGCGTCGCCCGCCGTGAACGGCAGCCAGGTGTGTTTGCGCTTGCCGACCTGGAGCATCCCGAGGGAGAAGTCGCAGGGGACGACGTACGCGCCGGTCCGCGCGAAGGGCAGGGACGAGGTGCCCGTGCCGGCCGCCAGGTCGAGGACCTTCTGCGCGGGGCGGGCGTCGACGGCCTTGGCCACCTCCTTGCGCCAGACACGGTCCTGGCCGAGCGACAGCACGTCGTTCGTCAGGTCGTACCGTTCCGCCACGTCGTCGAACATCGAGGCGACTTCGTGCGGCTGCTTGTTCAGGGATGCGCGGGTCACGGGCCCATTGTGGCAGTACGGCATCACGCGGTCGCGGTACGGCCTCCCGGGAGGAGCCTCGGCTTCTTCTTCCCGGCCATGTCCTCGACCCAGCCGCACAGCAGCACGAAGACGACGATCAGGCTCCAGCCGATGCCGAACATGAACCACTGGCTCTCCAGTGGCAGGTACGTCTCGAACGCGGGCACGTTCCAGAACTGGTCGATCAGCGGCACGGCGAGGATCAGGGCGATCTCGTGCCAGAGGTAGATCGTCACCGCGCGCGCGTTGAAGATCGTGACGAGGCGGTCGAGGCGCCGGAACCCGGTCAGCCAGGCGAAGTCGATACGGAAGTGGTCCTTCGCGTACATCAGCAGCGTCACATAGCCCGCCGACCAGAACGCCTGCGCGAGCGGGATGTCGTCCAGGTCGTAGGAACCCGTCTCGGCCTGGTGTGTGAAGGCGTACCAGCCGCCGTACGCGACGGCCGCGAGCGAGAGGACGGTCACGGCGGACGGCTTGAGGCGGCGCAGGACGCCCTCGCGGTGGGCGAAGCCGAGGATCCAGCAGAAGAGGAACGTGGCCAGATCGGTGAGCGCGCTGCCGAAGCGGTTGTCCGGGGGTTCCCAGGCGAAGTGGACGACCAGGATCGGGGCCAGTGACAGCAGCAGCACCGGGACCGGGGCCAGGCGGAACAGCCTCAGCAGCAGCGGGGAGAGCAGGACGAACCAGAGGTAGGTGCGCAGGTACCAGAGGATCTCCCAGGCCTGCTCGCCCCACGCGTTGCCCGGCGGGTCGCCCAGCGGCACGATCCAGTAGACGATCTGCCGGCCCGGCATCCAGTCGTGGACCAGCATCGCCACGACCACGAAGAAGCCCCAGAACCAGAACGGGGGCAGCAGGCGCCGCAGCCGGCCGCGGATCACCTTGAGCGCGGGACGCTCCAGGGACTTCGCCATCAGCGTGCCGGCCAGGGCGAACATGACCCCCATCGAGGGGAAGACCATGCCCGCCCAGGCCCAGCCGAAGGTGTGGTAGGCGACGACCCTGACCAGGGCTACGGCGCGGAGGGTGTCGAAGTAGCGGTCCCTCGCGGGGGGCTTGGGGCGCGGGTCGAGGTCGGCCTCCCTGGCGTCCCTGGCATCGGGACCCGACGCTGCAGGCCGTGCCCACCCGTTCCGCTCTGCGGAACGACTGCCCACAGCGGTAGCGGAAGCGGTGCGGGCCGCACCCGGCGCCCTCCTGTGCGAGCCCACCTCAGCTCACCCCCGCCGGCGTCCCGACCTCACCGGTCCGCTTCAGTTTCTGCCAG
>CBFGZZ010000150.1:0-19893 GCA_965653385.1 uncultured Streptomyces sp.
GACTGCGGGGCGCGGGGGGTAAGGGGGGGCGGGTGCCATGAATCGGTTGACGTCGGGCGACCCGCCGCCCGGGCTGGGGCGGGGGCGGGGGGGGGGCGGCGGCGGGATACGGGAGGAGGGGCAGCGGGGACTTGGCCCTTCCCCCCGAGTTCGGGGGCCGGTCAGCCCATCTCCTCCAGCTTCTTGCCCTTGGTCTCGGGCACGAACTTGAGGATGAAGGGGATGGAGAGGAAGGCGAACACCGCGTACATGACGTAGGTGAGCGACAGGTTCCAGTCCGACAGGTCCGGGAAGGTGATCGTGATCGCCCAGTTGGCGATCCACTGGGCCGAGGCGGCGACGCCCAGGGCGGCGGCGCGGATCTTGTTCGGGAAGACCTCGCCGAGCATGACCCAGACGACCACGCCCCAGGACATGGCGAAGAAGAGGACGAACGCGTTGGCGGCGATCAGCGCGACGTAGCCCTGCGCGGTGGGCAGCGGGTCGTTGCCGTTCTGGAAGGAGAAGGCCCAGGCGGCCGCGGCGAGCGAGACGCCCATGCCGATGGAGCCGATGAGGGCGAGCGGCTTGCGGCCGATGCGGTCGACGAAGATCATCGCGATCACGGTGCCGATGATGTTGATGATCGAGGTCTCGAACGAGTAGAAGAACGAGCTCGACGGGTCGACGCCGACGGACTGCCACAGCAGGTTCGAGTAGTAGAAGATGACGTTGATGCCGACCAGCTGCTGGAAGACGGAGAGGCCGATCCCGATCCACACGATCGGCAGGAGACCGAAGCGGCCGCCCAGCAGGTCCTTGAACGTGGACTTGTGGTCGCTGCGCATGGCCTGGTCGATCTCGGCGACCCGGGCGTCCAGGTCCATGCCGCCCTCGACGTCGGCGAGCACCTTCTTGGCGTCCTCGACGCGGCCGACGCTGATCAGATAGCGCGGGGACTCGGGGATGGCGAAGGACAGCAGGCCGTAGATCACGGCGGGCACGAGCATCACGCCGAGCATCCACTGCCAGGCCTCCAGGCCCGCGACCGTTCCGCGCTCCTCGCCGTCGGCCATGTTGAGGATGGCCCAGTTGACGAGCTGCGAGACGGCGATGCCGATGACGATGGCGGCCTGCTGGAACGAGGCGAGCCTGCCCCGGTACGCGGGCGGCGCGACCTCGGCGATGTAGGCCGGGCCGATCACCGAGGCCATACCGATGGCGATACCGCCGAGGACACGCCAGGCGGCGAGGTCCCACGCGGCGAACGGGAGCCCGGAACCGACGGCGCTCACGGCGAACAGCACCGCCGCGATCTGCATGACGCGGATCCGGCCGATGCGGTCGGCTATGCGGCCTGCGATCGCGGCGCCCACGGCACTGCCGAGCAGGGCGCTGGCCGCGACGGTCCCGGTGACGCCGGAACTGAGGTCGAACCGGGCCTGGATGCCGCCGTTCGCCCCGTTGATCACGGAACTGTCGTAACCGAACAGGAAGCCGCCCATGGCGGCCGCCGCGGTGATGAAGACGACGTGCCCGAGATGTTCGGGGTGCGCCGTCCTGGCTCCTGACGTGGGTGCCTGCGCTGTGCTGGTCACGTGTACTCCTCGGGCCACCGGCAACGCTGCCGGGTGGGGGTCAGCCGCTCCAAGTAGTGATACCTGAAGGTAAAAGCAACGTTGCAGAGACTATGCCTTCAAGTTTCGAAGTCAATAGGCAGGTGGCTGTGAGTTTCGAGACGTGATTAGCTGACATGCGTTCACTTCTTGAAGAAACGGTGATGAGGTCGACCAGGGGCGCGGGGCTGTGTCGAACTGCGGCTCCGCCGCGTGGGCGCGCCGAGCCACGACGGCGCCGCAGCCGAAAGCGGCCGAAGCCGGTGCTAGCGAAGCCGCTGGCTGATGACCTTGGACACGCCGTCGCCCTGCATGGAGACGCCGTACAGCGCGTCGGCGACCTCCATCGTGCGCTTCTGGTGCGTGATCACGATCAGCTGCGAGGCCTCCTGCAGCTCCTGCATGATGCGGATCAGCCGCTGGAGGTTGGTGTCGTCGAGGGCGGCCTCGACCTCGTCCATGACGTAGAACGGGCTGGGCCGGGCCTTGAAGATCGACACCAGCATCGCGACGGCGGTCAGCGACCGCTCGCCACCGGAGAGCAGGCTCAGCCGCTTGACCTTCTTGCCGGGAGGACGTGCCTCGACGTCGACACCCGTGGTGAGCATGTTGTCGGGATCGGTCAGGATCAGCCGTCCCTCGCCCCCGGGGAACAGCCGGCTGAAGACGCCCTCGAACTCCCGGGCCGTGTCCCGGTAGGCCTCGGTGAAGACCTGCTCGACGCGTTCGTCGACCTCCTTGACAACCTGGAGCAGGTCGGCCCGGGTCTTCTTCAGGTCTTCGAGCTGCTCGCTGAGGAACTTGTGCCGTTCCTCCAGCGCCGCGAACTCCTCAAGGGCGAGCGGGTTGACCTTGCCGAGCTGCTGGTAGGCCCGCTCGGCCGCCTTGAGCCGCTTCTCCTGCTCGGCCCGCACGAACGGCTTGGGCTGGTTGCGGGGGTGCTCGGGGTCCTCGGGGAGCTGCTCGCCCTCGGCGGCCAGGGAGGGCGGTACGAGCTGGTGGGGGCCGTATTCGGAGACGAGGCCGGCGGGCTCCACGCCCAGTTCCTCCAGTGCCCTGGTCTCCAGCTGCTCGATCCGCATCCGCTTCTCTGCGCCGAGGACCTCGCCGCGGTGCACGGAGTCGGTCAGCTTGTCGAGTTCGGCCTTGAGGTCACGGCCCTGGCCACGGGCGACGGTGAGTTCCTGCTCGCGCCGGGCCTTCGCCACCTCGGCGGCGGTGCGTTCCTCGTCGGCGCGGGCGAGGGAGACCTCGACGTGCGCGAGCAGCTGCCGGGTGCCGGAGGCCACGGCTTCGGCGACGGCCGCCTCGTGCCGCAGCCGGGCCCGCCGCTGCTCGGCACGCGCGCGTGCGTCCCGCTCAGCTCGGGCGGCGCGGTCGAGGGAATCGGCGCGGCCGGCGAGTCCCTTGACGCGTTCTTCGTGGGTACGGACCTGGAGGCGGGCCTCCATCTCGGTCTGGCGGGCGTTGGCGCCGTCGGCGGCGAGACGGTCCCGTACCGACGTGTCGGGCTCCTCCTCGACCGGCATCTCCTCGGCCACGGCGAGCCGTTCGGCGAGTTCCTCGACCTCCTGGAGTGCCTTGTCGAGGGCGTCCTGGGCCCGCGCGGCGGCGGCCACGGAGCGCTCCGCTTCGCCGGCCGCGCCCCTCGCCTGGCCTGCGAGCCGGCCGAGTTGCTGGGCGACCGCGGACTTCTCCCGGTCGGCCGCCCGGCGCCGCTCCCCCAGCTCCTCGACGAGCCCCGCGCACTCCTTGCGCCGCTCTGTTGCCGCGTGCTGGGCCTCGGCCAGCTCCTCGCAGCGCACTGCCAGCTCTTCCAGTTCGGCGGCGGCCTCGTCCACGGAGGCCTGTACTTCGAGGAGGCTCGGCGCCCCGGCGGAGCCGCCGTGGGCGAAGTGGGCGCCCAGGAGGTCGCCTTCGGCGGTTACGGCGGTGAGGTCGGGGTGAGCGTAGACGAGCTCCTCGGCGTCCTCGAGGGTGGGGACGACGACGATGTCGTGGAGGAGGCGGCGGATGGCCGGCAGGAGGTCGGAGGGGGCACGGACCAGGTCTGCGGCGGGGCGCCCGCCGGGGGGTGCCAGGTCAGGGAGGTGTGCGACCGCCGGCTCGTCGTGGCTGGTCGCGCAGTTCCCCGCGCCCCCATGAGGCGCGTCTTCGGCGCCCCCTGCCAAGAGCAGCGCCGCCCGGCCCGCGTCCTGCTTACGGAGGAGGCGGATCGCGTCCGCCGCCGCGGACGGGGACCTCACCGCGACCGCGTCCGCCGCCACCCCGAAAGCCGCCGCCAGCGGTACCTCGTACCCCGGCGTCACCGTCAGCAGTTCCGCAGCCGGGCCCAGCAGTCCCGTGAGGCGGTCCTCCGCGCCCAGCAGTGCGCCCGTGCCGTCCTTGCGGCGCAGGCCGAGTGCCAGCGCCTCGTGGCGGGCCTGGGTGGCGGCGCGGGCCCGTTCCGCGGCCGTGGCGGCCTCGCGGGCCGCGGTGAGGGCGGCCTCGGCCTCGGTGAGCTGCCGCTTCGCCGCGTCGTGCTGCTCGCCGAGCTCCGCGTCGCCCGCGTCCAGGCCGTCGACCTCGGCCTTCAGGGCCTCGTACTCCTCCTGCGCGGAGAAGGCCCGCTCCTGGGCCTCGTCCCGTGCGGCGGCCAGGCGGTCGATCTCGGCCTGGGCGGAGGCCGCGCGGGAACGGGCCGCGTTGACCTGCCCGTTCAGCCGGGCGAGGCCTTCGCGGCGGTCGGCGATGGCTCGGGCGACGTCCTTGAGGCGCCGCTCCTCCTGCGTGAGCTCGCGTTCCAGTTCCGCTCGGTGCGCGACCGTGTCCTCCAGGGCGCGCTCGGCCGCCTCCAGGGCCGCTTCGAGCTCGGCCTCCTGCTCACGGATGCGGGCGGCCTCGCGCTCCATGTCCTCGGGGTCGCGGCCCCGGCGTTCCTCCGGCGGCGCTGACGTGGCGCTCTTCACGCGCGCGTCGGCCAGCGAGATCGTGCCGCGCACCCGCTCGGCGAGCTGGGACAGCTCGTACCAGGTCTGCTGGGCGTGCTGAAGGCGGGGCGTGAGCTGTCGTACCTCGTCCTCCAGGAGGGCCTCGCGCTGCAGGGCTTTCTTCAGCTCCTGCTCGGCGGCCTCCTTGCGCTCCTTCAGCGCGGCCTCGTCGGCGACCTCGGCCTGGAGCGCCTCGCGGAGCCCTACGAGATCGTCGGCGAGGAGGCGGAGGCGGGCGTCGCGCAGGTCGGCCTGGATGACGGCGGCCCGGCGCGCCACCGCCGCCTGCCGGCCGAGCGGCTTGAGCTGCCGGCGCAACTCGTCCGTCAGGTCCTGCACGCGCGCGAGGTTGGCCTGCATCGCGTCCAGCTTCCGCAGAGCCTTCTCCTTGCGCTTGCGGTGCTTGAGGACGCCCGCGGCCTCCTCGATGAAGGCGCGGCGGCCCATGGGGTCGGCGTGCAGCACGGAGTCGAGCTGGCCCTGGCCGACGATGACGTGCATCTCGCGGCCGATGCCGGAGTCGGAGAGCAGTTCCTGGATGTCGAGCAGGCGGCAGGTGTCGCCGTTGATCTGGTACTCGCTGCCGCCGTTGCGGAACATGATCCGCGTGATCGTGACCTCGGCGTACTCGATGGGCAGTGCGCCGTCGGAGTTGTCGATGGTCAGCGAAACCTCGGCTCGGCCAAGTGGCGGACGGCCGGTGGTGCCGGCGAAGATGACGTCCTCCATCTTGCCGCCGCGCAGCGACTTGGCGCCCTGCTCGCCCATGACCCAGCTGAGCGCGTCCACGACATTGGACTTGCCCGAGCCGTTCGGTCCGACGACGCACGTGATCCCCGGCTCGAACCGGAGCGTGGTCGCCGAGGCGAACGACTTGAACCCGCGGAGGGTCAGGGCCTTGAGGTGCACGCCGCTGGACTCTACCTTCCGCCGGTATCCCACTCCATGAACCCGCGGTTTCACCGATGAACGCGCAGGGCACACCAAACGTTAAAGAGGGTGAAAGGATGCGCGGGGCAGTAAGCCGGGGGCAAGAAAGAAGGGACGCCGAAGCGTCCCTTGCAACTTCTGACGGCTGACTCAGCAGTCGTCTGACAACTACTTAGCGGTTGGATACGGGCAGCCCAACCCCTGCTTGTGCTGTCGGAGCGATGCAGTGATCAGGTGAGCGCAGGCTCCGCCTGGTGTGCGTCGATGCTCTCCATGATCCTGTCGTGAGAAGCGGCAGCCTGCAGAGCGTCGTTCTCCGCCTGGATCCGTCCGAGCTCGGATTCCAGGTCCTGTACGCGCTGCTGGAGCCGTCGCATCTCGGCGAGGAGTCGAGGGTCGGAGCCGCCGACGTAACCGAGAAGCGCCTTTGCCATGATGGATGGTCCTCCACAATGAGTGACCGACCGAAGCGGTGTGGGTCGTGAGGGATTCGCACCCGCGGTTGCTTGGCAGGCCTTGAGTTGTGCTGCCGTTCAGCCACGCCAAACAGCGAAGGTGCGCGGGGCTTTCAGCGTCTCACCAAAAAGTTTGACGGTCAACACGATCACGCCCCGTATTGGCGGGCGAACCCGGTGGCGCACGGCCGGAAAGCGGCTGCGCGGCGACTCCTGCGGGGCCCTCGGGGCGTGGCGATCATCCTTGAGTGCGGAGCCTGCCACCACACGCGCTTCTTGGCAACCACCTGCTCATTTCTGCTCGGGGCAGTTGCCGGTGGCAGGTCCCTCCGCTTGCGCCAGGGCCGATTTACAGAAACGGCTCAGCGGATGGCGAAGCCGTCGTAACCCCCACGAGGTGTGTCCCAGATCTCGGTGACACCGTCCACCCGCCCGGGCGTGTCGTCGCCCTCGAGCCAACCGAGGAGCCCTTCACAGCCTTCTCGCGAGCCCTCCGCGACCACCTGGACCCGACCGTCGGCCAAATTGAGAGCAAAACCACTCAGGCCGCCGATCTCGAGGGCCTTGGCCCGCGTGAACCAGCGGAAACCCACACCTTGGACGCGTCCACGCACCCAGGCGACCAGCCGTACATCCTCGCTCATGACTGCAACCTAACGGGCCAATGTCCCTCTGGGCACTTCCTCCTCGGACTCCATGGGGTACCGTCCCCACCCAATGAATCCCATATGAAACTCACACGATCGAGTGAGTTCTGTGGGGATCTTGAGACCGCAGGGACGAGGAAGGCCAGGACATGGGACGCCACCGACGCTCCGCCGCCGGCCGCGCCGCCACGGGCCGCGCCACGGGGGTCACACATACGGACGGCTCCTTCACGGAGGGCCACGACCCGCTGGACTCGTACGGCGGCGACCGCCCGACGATGGGCATCGCGCCCTATCTGAACCCGGAGGCGTACGCCGAGGCCTACGCGAAGAGCGACGCCTACCTGTTCGCCTCGGACGACGACTACGACCGGATCACCGGCACGACCACGTTCCCGGACACCGAGACGGCCGCGTTCCGCAGTGACGGCTTCACGCCAAGCGGCGGCTCCCGGCGCCCCGGGGGCGGCTCGCACCGCCGACGCAAGAAGAAGGTCGTGGCTCCCGTGAAGACCGGGCTGCTCGGCGTCTCCGCTGCGGTCGCGCTGGGCACGGTCGCGGTCGCCACGGGCGTGGTGCCCGGCATCGACAACTACCAGCTCGGCGGTGGCAGCGGCGCGGACAAGGTGCAGGCCGCCGACACCCCGACCAACGCCCCCACCGAGCAGGGCGGCACGTCCGGCGACGCCGACAGCCAGGACAACGGCTCCTCCACCAGCGGTGACGCCGAGCGGCCCACCTCGCCGGCCCCGTCGACGTCGTCGGCCGCACCGACGAAGACCCCGTCGAAGAAGCCGTCGGCCACGCCCAGCCAGAAGCCGAAGGAGACTCCTTCCCGTACGGCCACGAAGGCGCCGGAGAGGGAGAAGGAGCCCGAGCGCGAGCAGACCGGCGCCCCCGTGGAGATGTCCGCCCAGGCCGCCGCCGCGGCCGAGGTGCTCCAGCTCGTCAACCAGGAGCGCGCCCAGGTCGGCTGCAGCGCGGTCGCCGCCAACAGCTCGCTCACGGACCTGGCCCAGGACTTCAGCGAGGACATGGCCGCGCGGGGGTTCTTCGACCACACCGACCCGAGCGGGGCGTCCCCGTGGGACCGCGCCGCGAAGGCCGGCATCACCGACCTCGGCGGCGAGAACATAGCCCGCGGCCAGGCCGACGCCGCCGCGGTGATGGACGCCTGGATGAACAGCCCGGGCCACAAGGCCAACATCCTGAACTGCGACTTCAAGACCCTGGGAGTCGGCGTGCACTTCGGCGCCGGCGGGCCCTGGTGGACGCAGGACTTCGGGTACTGACGGTCAGTCCTCGGCGAGGCCCAGCGGGCGCAGGGCCGACCGGTAGTCGCCGGTGGTGACGAGATCGTCGATCACCTGGACCATGGCGGGGACGCCCGGGTCCCGGACGATCAGGTTGTCCCAGCAGTAGAAGTACCGGCCGCCGAGGCATTCCCCGGTGTCCTGCCAGCGGTCCATCAGGCGGCGCGCCTCGTCGAGGGTGAAGACGGTCCCGGACCAGCGCTGTCCGTCGGCGAACGTCACCCACATGTCGACGTTGCAGACCTCGTCGAGGTCCTCCCCCGCGCCCGGGACGAAGCAGATCTCGTACCCGTCTCTGCGCACCCGGTAGAACGGGCCGTCCCACACACCTACCCCCAAGGCGCCGCCCCCCGGTGGCCGGCTCAGTGGGCAGGCTACTGCGTGGACGGCGCCTGGTACGCGTTCATTACGACTAGTACGCGTTCATTACGACGTCGCTCAGGCGGCCGCGACGCGTCCTCAGGCGAACACCACCGCTACTAAACTAACTACAAGTTAGCGCAAACCGAGCGCTAGCGCTGCGTTGAAGTACGCTTGAGGAATGGACACCACGCACGAGTGCACGGAGGCACAGCACCTCCCGTACAACGTGTTCGCCAAGGCCTGTCCCTCGCGGGGGACGCTGGAGCACGTGACGGGCCGCTGGGGCGGACTCACGCTCGGCGCCCTGTACGAGGGCTCGCTGCGCTTCAACGAGCTGCGTCGCCGGGTCGACGGCGTCAGCGAGAAGATGCTGTCCCAGACGCTGCACGCCCTGGAGCGGGACGGCCTGGTGCACCGCGAGGCGCAGCCGACCAATCCACCGAGGGTCGACTACGAACTGACGCCGCTCGGACGCGGGGTCGCCGAGCGGCTCCTGAGCCTCATCCACTTCGTGGAGGGGCAGATGAACGACGTGCTCGACGCACGTCAGCGCTACGACGAGACGCGCGGCACCCTCTGACACTTCGGGCAGAAGTAGCTGGACCGGTTCATCCAGGGCCGCCGCCGCATCGGCGTACCGCACCGCTTGCACGGCAGTCCCTCACGGCCGTACGCGTCGAGTGACCGGTCGAAGTAGCCCGACTCGCCGTTGACGTTGACGTACAGGCTGTCGAAGCTCGTGCCGCCGACCGCGAGGGCCGCGTTCATCACATCCCTTACGTGGCCCAGGAGTTCGAGACTGCGCGGGCGCGTGAAGGTCGCGGTCGGGCGGTCGTAGTGGAGGCGGGAGCGCCACAGGGCCTCGTCCGCGTAGATGTTGCCGACGCCGCTGATCAACGACTGGTCGAGCAGGGCCCGTTTGATCGTGGTGCGCTTGCGGCGCAGGGCCTGGTGGAAGACCTCGTCGTCGAAGAGCGGGTCCAGGGGGTCGCGGGCGATGTGCGCGATGACGTCGGGCAGGCCGTCCGCGGTGTTGTCGTGCAACGACAGCCCGCCGAAGGTGCGTTGGTCGACGAACCGCAGCTCGGTAGCGAGCGCGTCCGTGAACCGCACCCGGATCCTGAGATGCTTCTCGTCGGGCGCCTCCTGCGGCTGGACCAGCAGCTGACCGCTCATCCCGAGGTGGGCCAGGATCGACTGGTGCGTGTCCTCCAGGGGCAGCCACAGATACTTGCCGCGGCGGCTCGGGGTGCCGATCCGGTGGCCCTTGAGGCGGTGCGCGAAGTCGTCCGCACCGGCGATGTGCCGCCGTACGGCACGCGGGTGCAGCACCTCGGCGTCGGCGACGGTGCGGTGGGCGACCCACCGCTCCAGGCCGCGTCGCACGACCTCGACCTCGGGCAACTCGGGCATCGGATCCCCCGTCAACCTGCGTCTGAATGGACCGAGCGCCCGCCCCACGGCGGGGTGCGGGCGCTCGGATCGCTCTGTTCGGTCAGGCGGAGGCCGACGACGTGTCGGCGTCGGACTCAGCGGCGTCCTGCTGGGCGGCATCCGCTGCCGCCTTCGCCTTCTTGGCGCGCTCGTCCGCCGCGGCCCGGATGGACCGCCACGCGGACTCAGCGGCCTGCTGCTCCGCCTCCTTCTTGCTGCGGCCGGTGCCGGTGCCGTACGAGACGCCTCCGACGCGGGCGGCAGCAGTGAAGGTCTTCTCGTGGTCGGGGCCGGTCTCGGTGACCAGGTACTCGGGGACGCCGAGGCCTTCGGTCGCGGTGAGCTCCTGGAGGCTGGTCTTCCAGTCCAGGCCGGCTCCGAGGTTCGAGGACTTCTCGATCAGCGGGTCGAACAGGCGGTGCACCAGCTCCGCCGCCGAGTCCAGGCCCTGGTCGAGATAGACCGCGCCGATCACCGCTTCCAGGGTGTCGGCGAGGATCGATGCCTTGTCCCGGCCGCCCGTGCCCTCTTCGCCCCGGCCGAGCCGGATGAAGGAGCCCAGGTCGAGCCCGCGGCCGACCTCCGCCAGCGCACGCGAGTTGACCACCGCGGCCCGCAACTTGGCCAGCTGGCCTTCGGGCAGGTCGGGGTGGGTGCGGTACAGCGTGTCCGTGACAACGAGGCCGAGAACGGAGTCCCCGAGGAACTCCAGGCGCTCGTTGGTGGGCAGGCCGCCGTTCTCGTACGCGTACGACCGGTGGGTCAGCGCACGCACCAGAAGGGCGGACTCGAGCTTGTACCCGAGCCGCCCTTCCAACAGCGTGTGGGACGAGGCCTGGTTGTCCGCCTTCTTACGGGCGTGTGGGTCCGCCTTGGCGTCTTCCGCCTTCTTGGCAGTGGACACAGTGCCTCTCACCAGCCGCTCAGACCTCGAGAACCTGGCGCTTGTTGTAGGTGCCACAAGACGGGCACGCGATGTGCTGCTGCTTGGGCTCGTGGCAGCGCTCGCACGCAACCAGGGTGGGGACCGCAGCCTTCCACTGCGACCGGCGGTGGCGCGTGTTGCTGCGCGACATCTTCCGCTTCGGAACAGCCACGGCTACTTCTCCTGCTTCTCGTCGACGCCCGCTTCCGCGTCAGCGCCGCTCATCTCGTCCTTCTCGCCGTCTTCGAGTGAACCGGCGAGTCCCTGCAATGCCGCCCAACGGATGTCGACGGCGTCATGGTGGTGGTCCGGGTCGTCCGCAAGGCGCGCACCGCACTCGGCGCACAGTCCTGGGCAGTCTTCCTGGCACACCGGCTGCATCGGCAGTGCGAGCACCACCGCATCGCGCAGCACGGCTTCGAGGTCGAACAGGCCGTCCTCGAGAAAGAGCCTGTCCTCGTCGTCCTCGGCGTCGTCGCCCGGTTCCGCGCTGTGATGGCGGCCCCGGTCGTCGGCGTCAGGGTACGAGAACATCTCCTGGAATTCCGCTTCGACGTCGAGCTGAAGCGGCTCCAGACACCTTACGCACTCCCCCTCGGCCTGTGCACGGGCGGTGCCTGTGACGAGCACCCCTTCCATGACCGACTCGAGTCGGAGTTCGAGCTCGACCGGGGCGCCTTCCGGCACTCCGACGACCCCTTGGATACCGAAGTCCTTGGGGGCGTCGATCGTGCGGGTCAGGCGCTGCAGCGCACCGGGCCGCCGACCCAGCTCGTGTGTGTCGAACACGAGAGGGTTGCGGTGGTCGAGGCGGGCTGTCACGCCATTCCTGCTTTCGATCTGCTGAGCTCAGGGGTCACTGCCCTTCGGTGTTACCCGGGCAGCGTTGATCGCGGACGTACACGCGACCGAAGAGCCAGGATACTGGACCTTTCGCTCACGGCCCAATCCGGCTGTCTCTTACTGTCCTCGCCCCTGCTCGTAGGCCCGCAGCTGCTCCGCGCTGATCATGCTGGTGTCGAAGAGGCTGGTCTCGTCGAGCGCGTAGCCCTGGTTGCCCTGCGCGGTCTGCTGCGGGACCTGGTGCTGGTCCTGGCCGGGGTCGTAGGCGGCCTGCTGGGGGGCGTAGCCCTGGTAGGCGTAGGGGTCGGCCTGCTGGTAGCCGTACGGGTCCTGCTGGCCGCCGTACTGCTGCTGGTAGCCGTACGGATCCGCGGTCTGCTGCTGGTAGCCGTACGCCGGCTGCGCGGTCTGCGGGTCGTACTGCGGCTGTGGCGGTACGGCCGCGGCCGGCTGCTCGGCGGGGGCCGCCGAGGCGTCCTGCTCCGCGAGCGCGGCGAGGTCCGCGAGGTAGTCGGCGTCGCTGGAGTGCTGGACGGTGCCGGTGTCGTCGGCGAGGGCGCCGAGGTCGTCGGTGGCGATCCGGCCGTGCAGCTTCTGCCGGCCGCGGCCGACGGCCTCCAGGGTCTTGGCCAGGACCGCCTCGAAGGCCCCGAGCTTCACGTCGACGTATTCGTCGGCGCTGCGGCGCAGGGTCTCCGGGTCGTGGCTGCGCTCGGGGGCGTCCTCGTCCTCGTAGCCGTTCTCGTCGGTGCCGGGGCCGGTACCGAGGAGCTTCTCGCGGCCGCGGCCGACGGAGCCGAGGGTCTTGGTGAGGACGACCTCGAAGTTGGCGAGCTTGGAGTCGACGTAGTCGTCGGCCTCCGCGCGGACGTCCTCGGCCTCCTTGCGGGCCTCGGCGAGGATGCGGTCGGCCTCGGCCTGGGAGCGGCGGGCGACCTCGGTGTCGGAGATCAGGGAGCCGCGCTCGGCGTGCGCGCCCTGGATGATCCGCTCGGCCTCCTGGCGGGCCTGCTCGACCATCTGCTCACGGCCGCCGATCAGCTCCTCGGCCTGGGCGAGGGAACCGGGCAGGGCCGCGCGGACCTCTTCCAGCATCGAGAGCAGTTCGGCGCGGTTGACCACGCACGAGGCCGACATGGGCATCGACCGGGCACCTGAGACCGCCGAGACGATCTCGTCGAGCTTCTTCTGCACGTCCACCGTGTGCTCGCCACTCTCTACAGCTGTGATGGAGACGGACGGGACGACTGTAGCCCCATCAGTCCTTGCGCAGGCGCTCGTTGAGGGCCTCCAGTACCACCGGCGGCACGAGGTGGGAGACGTCGCCGCCCCAGGTCGCCACCTCCTTGACGAGGGAGGAGGACAGGAAGCTGTAGGTGGGGTTGGTCGGGACGAAGAGGGTCTCCACGCCCGAGAGGCCGTTGTTCATCTGGGCCATCTGAAGCTCGTAGTCGAAGTCGCTGACCGCGCGCAGGCCCTTCACGATGGCCGGGATGTCGCGCTGCTTGCAGAAGTCGACGAGGAGGCCGTGGAAGGCCTCGACCCGGACGTTCCCGTACTCCGCCGTGACCTGGCGGATGAGGTCGAGTCGCTCGTCGACCTCGAACAGGCCCTTCTTGGCCTTGTTGATCATGACGGCGACGTAGACCTCGTCATACAGCCTTGAGGCGCGGGAAATGATGTCGAGGTGTCCGTTGGTGATCGGGTCGAACGACCCGGGACAGACGGCGCGGCGCACTGGTGATCCCTCGCTCTCGGGTCCGGTCATCGTGCGTCTTCGCACGTGGAGGCGGCGCGACCGTACCAAAACGTTCCCTCGCCGTAACGACGGGCCCGGATCGCTTCGAAACCGTCCGGCCACCGGAATTCGCCACCTCTGGTGCTGCGCTCCACGGTGACGAGTGCCTCGGGCGTGAGCCAGCCCCCTGAGCGGAGTGTGAGCAGGATCTCGCGAAGATCGTGATCTGTGACTCGGTACGGGGGGTCCAGGAAGACGAGGTCGTACGGCTCGGCCGGCGCCGGGGTCTGGATGATCTGTTCGGCTTTGCCCGATCTCACCTCGGCGCCGGGGAGGCCCAGGTTCTTGACGTTCTCGCGGACGGTGCGTGCCGCTCGCGCGTCGGCCTCGACCAGGAGGGTGTGGCTCGCGCCGCGGGACAGGGCTTCGAGGCCGACTGCGCCCGAGCCCGCGTAGAGGTCGAGGACGCGTTCGCCGTCCAGGGGGCCGCCCAGGAGGGACTGCCAGGTGGAGAAGAGACCTTCGCGTGCGCGGTCGGAGGTGGGGCGGGTTCCCGTGCCGGGGGGCACGGCCAGGCGACGTCCGCCGGCTGCGCCGGCGATCACGCGGGTCATCTTTGGTCCTTGGTTGTGGGCGGCTTTAGGTTCAGTGTGGCTGGTCGCGCCCCCGCGGCGGTAGCCGCATGGTCCATACAGCCCCGCGCCCCTCGAGGGACGTTATCGCTCACCCCTTTTCCAAGTACTGCTCCCTCTCCTCGTCCAGGAGGGCGTCCAGGGCCGTGCGTAGGCCGGGGAGCTGCTCCAGCTCCGGGTCCGCCGCCACCACGGCCGCCGCCTCGTCCCTCGCCTCCGCGATGATCTCCTCGTCCTCGATGACGGCGAGGACCCGCAGCGAAGTACGGGCTCCCGACTGGGCCTGGCCCAGGACGTCGCCCTCGCGGCGTTGTTCGAGGTCGATGCGGGAGAGTTCGAAGCCGTCGAGGGTGGAGGCGACCGCGTTCAGGCGCTGGCGGGCGGCGCCGGCCTCCGGCATCTCGGTGACCAGGAGGCAGAGCCCGGGTGCCGAGCCTCGGCCGACGCGGCCGCGGAGCTGGTGGAGTTGGGAGACGCCGAAGCGGTCGGCGTCCATGATGACCATCGCGGTGGCGTTGGGGACGTTCACGCCGACCTCGATGACGGTCGTGGCGACCAGGACGTCGGTCTCGCCGGCGGCGAAACGGCGCATGACGGCGTCCTTGTCGTCGGGGTGCATACGACCGTGCAGCACCTCTACGCGCAGGCCTTGGAGGGGGCCCTTGGCCAGCTGGTCGGCCACCTCCAGGACGGCGAGGGGCGGGCGCTTCTCGGCCTCGTCCTCCGGGGACTTCTTCTTGCCGGACTTCTTCGGGTCGTCCTCCTCGTCGCCGATGCGCGGGCAGACGACGTACGCCTGATGACCGCCCGCGACCTCCTCGCGCACCCGCTCCCAGGCGCGGGCCAGGAAGTGGGGCTTGTCGGCGGCGGGGACGACATGGGAGGCGATGGGTGAGCGGCCGGCCGGGAGCTGGTCGAGGACCGAGGTCTCCAGGTCGCCGAAGACGGTCATGGCGACGGTGCGCGGGATGGGCGTGGCCGTCATCACGAGCAGGTGCGGAGGCTGTTTGCCCTTGCCGCGCAGGGCGTCGCGCTGCTCCACGCCGAAGCGGTGCTGTTCGTCGACCACGACCAGGCCGAGGTCGTGGAACTGCACCTTGTCCTCGATCAGCGCATGGGTGCCGATCACCATCCCCGCCTCGCCGGTGACCAGGTCGAGCAGGGCCTGGCGGCGGGCTGCCGCGCCCATGGAGCCGGTCAGCAGCACCACCTTGGTGGCCTGCTCGGCGCCGCCCAGCATGCCGCCCTCGGCCAGCTCGCCCATCATCTCGACGATCGAGCGGTGATGCTGCTGGGCGAGGACCTCGGTGGGCGCGAGCATGGCGGCCTGACCGCCGGCGTCGACCACCGCGAGCATGGCGCGCAGCGCCACCATGGTTTTTCCGCTGCCCACCTCTCCTTGGAGCAACCGATGCATCGGATGCTCGGTCGCGAGGTCGTCGAAGATCTCCTTCGAGACCTTCTGCTGGCCCTCGGTGAGGGTGAACGGGAGACGGTCGTCGAAGGACGTCAGGAGGCCGTCCGGCTTGGGCCTGCGGGCCACCGCGGGGAGTTGGGCGTCCGCATGGCGGCGGCGGGCCAGGGCGACCTGGAGGACGAAGGCCTCGTCCCACTTGAGGCGGGAGCGGGCGTCCTCGATGTCGGCCTTGGTGTGCGGGCGGTGGATCTTGAGGAGGGCCTCGGGGAGGGTGACCAGGCCGCGGCCCGCGCGGAGGGTGTCCGGGAGGGGGTCGACGGCCTCCTGGGCGCTGGGCAGGACCGTCTGGATGGCCTTGCCGATCTTCCAGGACTCCAGTTTGGCGGTGGCGGGATAGATCGGGATCAGGGCGCCGGCCCAGGTCTCGACCGTCTCCACCGCCTCGTCGTCGGCGCCGCGCAGCAACTCGTACGCCGGGTGTGCCAGTTGCAGTCGGCGGTTGAATACGGAGACCTTGCCCGCGAACATCGCGCGGGTGCCCGGCAGGAGCTCCTTGTGGGGCTTGTGAACGCCGGCGCCGAAGAAGACCAGTTGGAGGCGGCCGCTGCCGTCCGTGATCGTGACTTCGAGGCGCTGGCCCTTGCCTCGGGGGGCCTTCGAGGAGGCGAAGGAGTGCAGGCGGGCGTCCGCGACCATGGCGACCACCGTGACGTGCTCGTCCATGGGGAGGTCGGCCAGGTGCGTGAGCTGGCCGCGCTCCTCGTATCTGCGCGGGTAGTGGTGCAGAAGGTCGCCGACGGTGTGCAGGCCGAGGTGCTCGGCCATCACCTTGGCGGTGGGAGGGCCGAGCACTTTCTTCAGTGGTTCTTCCAGTGCGGGCACGAGATCCATTCCACACCACGGCACTGACAATGCCGTAGAGGTCGCGGCGCCCGTCCCGGTAAACGTCCCGGAAACCCCTGGTCAGACGTTTGGTTTCGGCTCTAGGATGGCGCGCTCCGGCCATCCTTTCGCGGTCACCGCCTCACCGGGACCGCCCGACCCCGCGCCGTCCGCCAAGTCCCCCCAACGGCGCCGTGACGATGGACTCCCAGACCTCACAGTCATCCCAGGTACCTCAGCCGCCCCAGTCACCTCATACGTTCCAGGTCGACCTGCGTGGTCTGGTGGACCTGCTCTCCCACCATCTCTACTCCAGCCCGAAGGTCTACCTGCGCGAACTGTTGCAGAACGCCGTCGACGCCATCACCGCCAGACGCGCCGAGGAGCCGGACGCGCCGGCCAAGGTGCGGTTGCACGCCGCGGCGGGCGCCCTGCGGGTCGAGGACTCCGGGGTCGGGCTCACCGAGGCGGACGTGCACAGCCTCCTCGCGACCATCGGGCGCAGCTCCAAGCGTGCCGAGGGACTTCAGGAGGCGCGGTCCGACTTCCTGGGGCAGTTCGGCATCGGTCTGCTGGCCTGTTTCGTGGTCGCCGAGCGGATCCGGGTGGTCAGCCGCAGCGCCCGTACGCCGGACGCGGCGCCCGTGGAGTGGACGGCGACGGACGACGGTTCGTACACCGTGCGTACGCTGCCGGACGACGCCCGTACCGAGCCGGGCACGACCGTGCACCTGGTGGCGCGGGCCGGGGCCGCCGAGTGGCTGGCCGAGGACCGGGTGCTGGCGCTGGCGCGGGACTTCGGCTCACTGCTGCCGTACGACGTCCGGGTCGGCGGCGAGGCGGTCACCGACCTGCCCGCGCCCTGGGACCGGCCGTACGCCTCCCCCGCCAACCGCAGGGTGGCCCTGGCGCGGCACTGTCACGACCTGTTCGGCTTCACCCCGCTGGACTCGATCGACCTGGACGTGCCGCTCGCCGGGATCCGTGGCGTGGCGTACGTCCTTCCCTCGTCGGTCAGCCCGGCCCAGCGGGCGGGTCATCGCGTCCATCTCAAGGGCATGCTGCTGACCGAGCGCGCCGAACAGCTGCTGCCCGACTGGGCGTTCTTCGTGCGCTGTGTGCTCGACACGGACAGCCTGCGGCCCACCGCCTCGCGCGAGTCGCTGTACGAGGACGAGACGCTGGCGGCCGTACGGGAGGCGCTCGGCGAAAGGATTCGGTCCTGGCTGACCGGGCTCGCTGCGGGTGATCCGGAGCGGCTGGCCGCCTTCCTGGCCGTGCACCATCTGGGCGTGAAGTCGCTCGCGCGGCACGACAAGGAGATGCTGCGGACGATGCTGCCGTGGCTGCCGTTCGAGACGACCGACGGGCGGCTGTCCCTGGAGGAGTTCGCGCAGCGGCACCCGGTGGTGCACTTCACGCGGACCGTCGAGGAGTACCGGCAGGTCGCGCCGATCGCGTCCGCGCAGGGCGTCGGGGTGATCAACGGCGGTTACACGTACGACAGCGAGCTGGTCGAGGCGCTGCCGTCGGTGCGGCCGGGGACGGTCGTCGCCGAGCTGGACGCCGACACCGTGACCGCGCATCTGGACGCCGTCGACCCGGCCGAGGAGCTGGCCCTGGCCGGCTTCCTGGCGGCCGCGCGGGCGAAGCTCGACCCGCTGGGCTGTGACGTCGTGCTGCGCGCCTTCCACCCGCTGTCCGTGCCGGCGCTGCACCTCGACGACCGCGCGGCCCGCCACGAGCAGGCCCGCGCGGAGGCCGAGGAGCAGGCCGACGACCTGTGGGCCGGCATCCTCGGCTCGCTGCGCGGCAGCGCGCCACGCGCGCGTCTGGTGCTCAACCACCTCAACCCGCTGATCCGGCGGATCAGTTCCCTGGGCGACCCGGAGTTGATCGGCACCGCCACCGAGTCCCTGTACGGGCAGGCCCTGCTGATGGCGCAGCGCCCGCTCAGGCCCGCGGACTCCGCGCTGCTGAACCGGGCCTTCATCGGCCTGCTGGAGTGGGCCACGAACGGCGAGGAGGGCCGCCGATGAGCGACGTCACGGACTTCGACTCGCTGCGCCGGGCGATGGCGGACAACTCCGAGGAGCCGGAGGGTTCCGCCCGCAACGCGCGCGCGGAGCAGCTGCTGGCCGAGGCCGAGAAGCTGAACGTCCCGCTCGCCGTGATCGAGGCGCTCGGACACCAGCTGAAGGTCTACAACTACAGCTCCGAGAAGGACAAGATGTTCGTCCCGTTCGCGCGTCTGCTGCGCATGTGGGACGAGCGCCCCGAGGACTTCGACGAGTACGAGACGCACTCACTGCACTGGGTCTTCAAGTGGATGTCGTCCGGCATGCTCGACCAGCCGCACGTCCCGCTGGCCTCGATCGAGAAGTGGCTCGGCGAGATGGAGCACCGCTACCGGCTCGCCGGGCACTCCGAACGGGCCGTGCGCAGCGCCGAGTTCAGCGTGGCCGCGCATGTCGGGGACGTGGCGCGGGCCGAGCGTGCCTACGCGGCCTGGCTGGCGGCCGACCGGGACAGCATGGCCGACTGCCACGCGTGCGAGCTGCACGTGCAGGGCTGGTGGCAGGCCGAGCGGGGCCGGGACGCCGAGGCGATCCGGCTGTGGGGGCCGGTCCTGGCGGGCGAGTTCACCTGCGCCCACGAACCGCACACCGTCCTCGCGTCCTCCCTGGCGCCGCTGCTGCGCCTGGGCCGCCTGGACGAGGCCCGCGCCCACCATCTGCGGGGCTTCCGGCTCGTACGGGCCATGGAGAGCATGCGCGGCGCCTACGCGGACCACGTGGAGTTCTGCGCGCTCAGCGGCAACGAGGCACGCGGCCTGGAGCTGCTGGCGGAGCGGCCCGCGTACTTCACGGACGACGGGCATCCGCGCAGCAAGCTGGAGTTCATGGCGGTGGTGGCCCTGCTCATGGACCGCCTGAGTGAGCTGGGACTGGGCGATCAGCGGGTGCCCGGCCCGGCGGGCCGTGACTGGACCGCCCGTGAACTCGCCGCACACGCGCGTGGGGAGGCCCTCGCGCTGGCGGCGGGCTTCGACCGGCGCAACGGCACGGCACACGTCAGTGAGCGGGCACGCGCGCGCATGGACCAGCGGCCGCTGGTGGAGCGGCTGCCGCTGGGAGTGCGTACGGCGGCGGCGCGGCCGACCGGGGTGGCGGCGCCCGCGCCGGCCACGGCCAACGTCGCCGGCGGTTCCGAGGGCGCGTCGGCGGAGCCCGACCTGGCCGCGCTCCTCATCGAGGCACGTCGGCTGTCTGACACCTTGCAGCCCCACGCCATCGCGGCCTGGGCGGCCGTCTCGCGGGCCGCCGAGGGCGTTGAGCTGACCGCCCGAGACCGCGCGGAGATCGCCGACCACCAGGCGATGGACCTGGGCCCGCAGGGCATCGCCCTGTTCGAGGAGGCCGCCGGGCTGTACGCGGAGGCCGGCGACCCCGGGGAGGCACTGGCGGCACACGCGCGTGGGGCGTACGTACGCGCTCTCACCGGCGATGTGCCCGAGGCCCTCGCGGTGGTCGCCGACCTGTACGACCGGGTCCTCGCGCTGTACGCCGAGGACGGCACGGGCGTACGGCAGACGGCGGCCGTGCTGATGAGCCGGGCGCGGATCCTGATGCGGCGGGCGCACGAGGCGGAGGGCGCGACGCAGGAGGCGGGCCCGGGCCCCCCCCCGGCCCCCCCCGGGGGGGGGGGCGCCCGCCGCGCCGGCCGGGCCCGGGGCCACCGACCGCGGGC